>DAOVBK010000284.1 GCA_030670605.1 Candidatus Stahliibacteriota bacterium | reverse complement strand
GCAACATTTTTTGCACGGCATATTTTGTTGCATTACGGAGGAAACGTATGAAAATGCGGACTGATGCTGGAATTACGGTTTTTGCTTAAGGGGGAAATAGAGCGTAAATGTTGAGCCTTTGCCCTTCTTACTCGCAACGCTTATTCTGCCGTTATGAAGCTCCATGATCTTTTTCACGTACGCGAGACCAAGACCCATACCGTCTGCTTTTTGTGTGTGGAATGGACTGAATATTCGCTCGAACTCTTCCTCGTCAATACCAGTGCCGCTATCTGTTACGGTTATGATGATAGAATCGTCTTCATGCGCAACATCCACGTCAATAGAGCCTTTTCCATGTATTGCCTCGACACTGTTTTTGAATAGGTTCGTTAGCGCCGCAAGCAGGAGTTCATAATCACCAACAAAACTCGGTACCGCACCCACGACGTTCTTTTTGACGTCAATACGATCGGGTATGGCAGCCTTTTGTATGGCGTCGTCAAGCAGTTGCTGTATGTCAACAGAACCTGATATCGCCTTGAGTGGTTTTGAATATTCCAGTAATTTGGCGATCAGATCAGTCATTGCCTGACACTCCTCGACAATAGCAGACGCTGGCTTTTTTCCTTTCTCAACAAGACGAGCCAAGCCAATGATCGCGCCGACTGAATTCCTGAATTCATGCGCAATATACGTTGAGAATTCCACAAGTGTTTCTTCTTTGCGCTTAATCGTCTTGAATATTTCATTGAATGTTGCCGATACAAAATCCTCCTTTTTCATCTCTATGCCCATGTCACGGGCAACACTGCTCACGTAGCGCATCGGCATAAAAAGATTGCGGATAAGGAAAATACCGAGAAAGCCAATGAACAGAAGTGAAATCGTGATGTAGACGATATGCCATCGAAAAAGACTATCAAATGTGACTACCTCAGAAGCTAGAAGTGACACATAGAGATAAAATGGTGGGTCTTCATTGAAATAGATATAGACATTACGGTTGCGCAGTATTTCACCTGGCACAGGCAATCGCTGAAAATCTGCACTGAAGTTTACCCGGCTGTGTGAAAGGCTCAGCTCAAGAGGCAGCTTCCAGGAATCATAGACCCGATAGCCAAGCGTATCAGCAATCACCATATGTTCAAGCTCAAAGGCAGACTTTGTATTCTTGAACATGCTATAGAGCCTGGTTCTGTTATCGTAGCGATTGAAATAGTCTGAACAAAGCGCAGCGATGGTTCTGACCTTATCGTGATCATAGCGGGCGAATTCTCTTCTGAACTGCATACTTATGTACAGGTTAACAAGAGCAAGGAATAGAATGAGAACAATAAAAACGACTGAAATGAGGCTGATATTTCTTGGATATGAACCCTTCATTGTATTATCATAATCCCTGTGCACCGTACACGAGCGAATCAGAGGTGGAAGATGCGTAAGTATGTTGATTGTTCCTGAAGTCAATAAGAAAAACCAGAACCTTTTTTTCACCAGCCGGTTTCTCAACAGCTACACCCGGCGCATTCATGAATGCGGGAACGTGCAGTCTCACAAGAGGTTCTTTTGTATCGGTGAGAGGATTTGGAGGCCTGAGGAGCACGAACTGGAGTAGCATGAGCATTAACAAGAGTATACCCACCACGCAAATCTTGTCAACAAATGCAGGCAGTCTATGGGGTCAGGCCTGATATTTATACAATTCTTGCCTAACGCGAATGGACCAGGAATTCAGAGACAAGGGAACAAGGCGACGGGGAAACAGGGAGATAAGAGACCGGACGATTGGGCGACCTAGAGATAAGGAAACAAGGAGAGATTCTCGTGCTCGTGGTTCGTGAATTGTACTCATGTGAATACGAAATACGAGCCACCAGCACGACAGTAGAGCTTAGTATTTAGGATTCCGACAAAGTGGCCGTCGGGCATGACCCAACTCTTCAGCCATTCACTATGGGTGTTTTTTACCTAGAATGGGTAAAAAACTACCCATCTAAGCTTAAGTCTCATAAGTAAAAACACATGAAATTTCACGATAAAACTGCACTCACCTGGCCCCTATCTTGCATACAGATACAGTAATGACTGGGGGTAGTATGCAAAACCATATAAGTAAGCGCACTTTGTCTGTGTCCAGTGCACCAACCCGATCATCCCACGGGCTAACGCTCATTGAACTCCTGGTCGTCATCGGCATCATCGGTATTATTCTGACAATTACAATTCCGAATTTCGCCGCAATGCAGCAACGGCAACGAATTCGTTCAGGTGCTACGGCAGTTGCCCAGGACTTCAAGCAGATACACGAGCGGGCTATTGCACGCGGCAGACGATACTACATTACGCGCGTCGATGCTCAAAACTATCAAGTCAGTGACCCTGATGGCAATATCACGACGTATCGACTCGGCAGGACGACCGGTGGCAAACTACGCTTTGGTGTAAGTCCGTCCTATGCGGGTGGTGTACCACCAGAAGCGAATCAGGCAGGAGCGCCCGCAGACGGATTCGATTTTCTTCCTGCTGGTGAGCTCGTTTTTGATAACCGTGGTGGTGCGACCAGAGGTGTTGTCTACATTACCAATGATAAAGAAGATTTCGCAATCGGTGTTAACAATCTCGGGAAAATAAAAGTTTACCACTACGCAAGTGGTGGGTGGAATTAGTGGATGAGG
>DAOVBK010000261.1 GCA_030670605.1 Candidatus Stahliibacteriota bacterium | reverse complement strand
TGCTCTAATTGTACTTTGAGCGTGATTGAATCTTGCTGAAAGCTTGCAATGGCAAAGACTTGTCGGTTGTTCTTGATGACCTCATTGGCGAAAACAGTACCTATGTTTCGGTATTTTGGCTGATCTGGGTGGAGTACGGCAAAGGTTTTAATACCGAGGTCATACATGGCATATCGGGCAATAAGGCGTGCTTGTTCTTCGTGGGTCAGACCGGTTGTGTAGACCAATGGTATCATCTCAAAGCGCGATTCTGATGTCATCGGGAGCACAACAGGTACACCTTCACTCGACGCCGTACCACAGACGCCAAACGCCTCAACTAAGCGGATTGGAGCGATAATGAAATCGACATGCATTGTTTCAATCAAACGCGACGCTGCGAGTATTGCTTCGATTGGATCGGATTTCGTATCGATAACGTGTACGGAAAATGGAAGAATCAACTCTTTTTCAAATATCTCGACAATTTCCATGAACCGTTGTCCGAGCTGCGCGTATTCTCCGGTCAATGGTAAGAGTACACCACAGCGGCCAGATGCTTCACCGAGTCCCATAAAACGTCTATATTCCTGTACTTCAAATGCATACTCTGTGTTGGGGAAGCGCCGCACAAGTAGATTGAAATCGCGTTCTGCTTCTTTTTTCTTACCTTCACGGGCTTCTATCTGCGCAAGATTGTAGAGAATGTGTTCATCGATCGGGTGCGCCATAAAAGATCGGTGCAGTTTCTCGAGTTCCTTGATAGACAATTCGGGCAACATGAGCATGATGCGTTCGTATGCTTTCTCACGGCCCTTTATGTCATCAGTCTCAAGATAGTATTTTGTCAGGTAGTATGTAGCTTTGTAGTCTTCAGTGAGCTGGTAATACGATTCTCCAACGAGCGATAATGCGTTGGTTGTGTAGGTTGACGTGGGAAACTCTTTGATGAATTTCTCACCGAATGATGAGGCTTCCTCAAACTTCTTCAGTTTATAATGAGAGAAGGCCAACAAATAGAGTGCCGGCTCGTACGCACTGGTATTTTCATAGTTTGCGACAATCTCTTCAAATTTGTTGATTGCATTTTGATACGCATTCTCTTTGAAATGGGCATTGCCTTGTTCATACAATTCAGCAGCGCGTTCAGCAGAATATCCGTATTCCTGCCGCTCAACAGTGATAGGGGTGAAATGGCTGCAGGCAATAATGAGCAATACACTCAGCAATACTTTGTTCTTCATGGACTAATAGTAGTCAAATACGTAAGCGTGTCAACTGCTCACTACATTCAGGCTTTAGAGATTAGGCTTTGGCTTTAGCAAAAGACATCCGCAATAAGCTATATGCTATCGACCATTAGCCATTCGCTATGCAGTGGTCGAGCTTGCTCGACTGGATTCTTATGAGTCCTATCGTCGGATTGCCGGATAGTCTGATAGTCAAATCATTGATGTGACAATAAGACGATACGACTATAGGACAATAAGACTAATGAAACTATATGGAGATCACCTGATATCAGATAAGGCCTACAGTGTGCATGGTTTGCCTTATTGCATCAGGTGTTATTTCTTTATCTTCGAGAATTGTGTAGCGATGCGGTCTGAATTTATGCGCACGTCGTACGACTTCAATGAATTGCTTTTCTGTAATAGACAAATACCGTACAGTATGTGGAAATCGGATCTTATGGTACAGATTAATGACCCTATCAAGATGCTCATTCTTCTGCAGTGCCATGGTGAACAACGCTGCAATGCCGACCTGTTCGCCGTGCAATGTTTTTCTCGGCGAAAAGAGATGGTCAAGCGAGTGGCTTATCTTATGTTCGCTCCCGCTGGCTGGTCGCGAGGAGCCGATAATGCACATAGCACAACCACTTTTTATCAGTCCTTGTGCGAGACGCGTCAGGAGATTCTTGTTCTTCATGTGTTTTTGTTTCGTATGCAGGAGACCCAGAGCGCCAGATTCTGCCAGTGCGAGCGCGGTTTCATTGACTGTTTCTCTTCTTTTTTTGTATGCAAGACGTGCGTCAAACACTGCCGAAAGATTTGAGATGAGGTCACCAACACCAGCCCGTATGTGTCTGATCGGCGCTTTCCTGACAATATGCAAGTCAACAATCACACCGAATGGGGCTTGCGTGATGTGGCTGATTGGTATCCTTTGTTTGTTCTTAATGACAGCAACAGGCGAGGCAATACCATCATTCGACAGTGTTGTGGGTATGCTTATGAACTTCTTCCTCTTTTTTCCCGCTGCCAGTTTTGCGACATCAAGAACCTTGCCACCACCAATGCCAACAACAATATCAGGTTTTGTTTGGGTAATGACCTTTACGATTCTATCAACGTTTTTTTCATCACTATTGGTGACGATTCTCTTTATTGTTTTCTTGCGTTGTTGCTTGAAATATCTGGCAATTCTGTCGCCACCACAGACAAAGGTCGTGCGGTCACCGAGAAGGAGCACACGGTCATGTTTTAGTCTGTAGAATTCCATGATGTGGGGTAATTCAATGATTTTGTTGTCACCAATTATGAAGAAATGTGGTAATGTGGTTTTGGTGTGTGGCATTTTGTAAGAGTAGCAATAATTCCACGTAAGTCAACAGACTTCGTGGAAACTCTAAATCCTAAACTCTAAACTCAAAGGAAATTTCAAATTCCAAGTCCCGTTAGAAAACAACCACGTTGAAATAGCGGATATCAACAGAAAACGCAGCAATACCTCACAGAACCACGGTTGAATATTGAGGACTCTAACGGGGCAAGCGCCAAATCATTTTTTGAATACATCGTTATACAAAAAAAATCGATAAACCTATAACGGTTAACGATTCATCTTTTTTCCTCTCCCCCGAGGGGAGAGGATTAAGGTGAGGGGGAAAGATATCCGTTGGATTGTTGACAACACAACTCCTTACGATATAATAGCACAAGAGCAGGGACGAAGGTTACTGTTTCTGCCGATTTTTCTAAGTCTTGATT
>DAOVBK010000057.1 GCA_030670605.1 Candidatus Stahliibacteriota bacterium | reverse complement strand
TACACCTGAGCCATGTCATTGAATACCATGAGTCCGTAGGCCGTAAGCACCTTGTTTGCCGGTGCATCACCAAACCATGAGAAACCACCACCCTGTACCTCGAATGAGAGAAGCCGTTGATAACCGAGACTGATGTACTCCTCAGCAGTCATCTCTGTTTCTGGTCGTATTTGATCGGTCTGTCGCAAGTAGTCGAGTATAAGGATGTTCGGATAGGTGACAGATGTCGTCTGTTCAAAACAACCAAACGGAACTCCCAGGAGCCCATCCAGTCCTTCGACTATTTGTGAGTAAATGCCGGGAAAGATCTTAAGCGTCAGTGTTCGGGCATCGGGAATGGCGTTCTTCGGAAAACTGATCTTTTGTGTGATAGTTCCTTCAAGACGGTCTGATATGATATCTTCAAACCGTTTTCCATCAGGAAGAACCATGATGTTCCGTTTTATTGCATCAGATTTCGCTTCACCGTACGCCTTCACGAGCATCGAGTAGTACCCGATTTTCTTCACCTTGATCGGAAAATAGACGACGGAAACCTGATCCTTTTTCAATGTTCTGACGATCTCGTGACCTTCAAGAATGTCAAACCAGTCGTCGTGTTCAAGGATGACTTTGATCTCCTGGTCTCGCGGCAGATAATTGTACAGCGCAACAGGTATGGATATTTCATCCCCCTCGGTCAGGGCAACCGGTAGGTCGATATCAACAAAGAATTCCTGAAAAACCCTCAAACTCGACAGCACTGAGCCAAGCTGACCATATTGCGAAGATGCGAATGTCGTCACCCGCCATGTTGTGATCGCATCCGGCATGGTCACTGAAAGTCGTGCTTCACCTCGTGCGTCAGTGATGAGTGCAGGTTCAAAAATGAATGTTTCAGGGAAAAATCCGCGTACACGCGGTTCATCAGGTTTGCCCGACCCCTTTTCGTCTCTCGACACAACTTTCTTCATGTGCTGAACACCCTCACGCATTGCACCTGCCATGGGCATAACCTCTTCAGCCATAAGAACCATCCCGTCCACATCGCGTCCCCTGCCTCCCCACTCAGTGATATCATCAGCCGTATAGAATTCACCGTCAGGGCCTGCTGAAAGCACAGTGAACCAGTGCAGGTATTCCTCAGTCGTCTCGAGGCGGTACATATGCAGCCACGGGTCGACAACAACGCCCACATCAAGATACTCTTCTTCGGTGAGGAGCTGCAATCCATTGACCGCGGGTGGATACGCATCATGCTCTGCATAGTATCTATTGACTGCACTGTAGATAGCGTCACGAGCCGTGTACAAACGCATGTAAAATGCAGCAGCAACTTTGTGATATGCATCCTGAGGCGTCGTATAGTTCACAGGGAACGGTTCTTTCGGCTCGAGCGTCGAGAACATAACATTCTCAGCACGTTCCTGAATCCCGGGCAGTTGTACGATTTTCTCTGGCTCAAAGCCGTGAATCTCATAACGGGGCTCGAGGATTTGTTTTTCAAGCATGAAGTAAACCTTTTCGAGTCCGGGTTGCAATTCTGACACAGCAAAGACCGCTTCATCGACGATTGCAACACACAGCGCAGCGACAGCCGGTGTACCATTTTCATCAACAACGGTGAACAGTATGATCCCGTCAGCACCGGGTAGATATTCATCTTTATCGCCCTTGACCGTAATGGTCAGGTCATTCGCCGGATGCACATAACAGAATCGTGTGTCCCGAACAATATCACTACCAGGCGTCACGATATACGCATGTAACCAGATAGATCCAGTTATATCTGGCGTCAGATTCAAACGGTACGTGCCTTTGCCATTCCTAATGTTTACTGATTTCGTAAGTACGGTCTGATTATCCTTGATAACATCAACATAGACGCGACCCGTTTTCTTGGTTGTTAAGAACTCGAGATTCATTGACTGACCAACTCTGTAAATGCCACGTGCCATACGCATGATTATCTGATCGCGGTCTACTGCTGCGGCAAACTCCTTTTCAACACGGACGCTCTCGCCTTTCTCATCCTGCGCCGTAACAACAAGTGTCGTCTTCTCGTCCGACGGCGTGACCAGGAATTCGGCAATACCGTACTCGTCTGTGACCCCGCTCACCTTTTTTCCGTCAATGCTCATTTGCACCTGTGCAACACATGGTGCACCATCAGGATCATTAACGAGTACGTACACACGGTTCTCGAGTGACGGTCGCAAGGCACCACCTTCCGGAACAATCGAGAGCGTTAGTACATCCTGAACAACTTTTCTTTTTGCAGACGTTTTCTCGCTATGGTTCGCCTTGTCAGTCACTTCAACATCAAGCCGTACAAACGCATCACCCTTTTCCAGAGGTTCACCCACGAAGTAATCAGGCAGCTCATAGGAAAAATGACACCTACCCTTATCATCAGTAACACCGTCAATCACTGCCTCCTTCTGAAACCCGATATCGTACCGATAGGTCGTGATTCTCACACGGGCATTGGTCACTGGTTTTCCAAAGAAGTACTGAACATCAATATCACCCTCTATCCGCTCACCCGGCATATAATACTGTTTGTCAGTATCGAGTGATATCTTGAACTTAGGTAGGACATACCGTTCAACGTTAACTGTTTTCTCAGTTCTATCTGGTCCGAGCAGTGCCCGTATAGTGTATTCACCAGTATTAACCTCATCGGCAAGTGTGAACCGCACATACGCCGTGCCAAAATCATCAGTCTCCTGCTGTTTCTTAAGAACTTTGTTTCCCTTGCTGTCTTCAACTTCGAACGTAATGACGTCACCTGACACCGGTGTCAATGCAGGCTTCTGCAGTGACAGTGTACGTATGTGCATTGATTGTCCTGGCTGGTAGATCGGTTTGTCAGTCACGAGGTAGGTCAGGTTTCCATTCACAAGCTTCACTGATGTATCATAGGTGTCCTCACCGAGTTCTGACCGTATAGTGAAACACAGCTCAGCATTATCAATATCATCAGGGAGTTGAAAGTCTGTTCTGCAGGTGCCTGATCTGTCAGTCACAGCATCAAAGAGCATTTCGTCATTACCGTTTACCGTCATTGTTACATTCACCTGCGCGCCGCTCAGAGGTTGATTGTTACGCTGATTTATGACGATGACCCGGTAGTGAAGTGGTGTTCCCTTGATGAATTCATCCTGACCGAGAATCTTGACGATCATCTTGTCTTGCAGCTGGAAGTATGAATACACACTCACGCGGTCCTTGAATGTCACTCTCACGCGGAGCAGATCGTAATCATCAATCCTTTCCCGTATCTTCACCTTGACCGGTAGGTTGAACTCATCTCTATTCACATAGGCATAGCGGTCTCCACTGCCTACTATGTTGTCGTCAACATCGAGTATTTCCACACGACACTTGCCGAGCTCTCCCTTCATGTCGGCAAGAGGAATATTGAGCGTCATCTCATGATCTTCACCCACAGACGTGAGTGCAGAAATGAGACCCAGTGATAAGGCGATAAACACAGCCAGAGAAATCATCTTCATGGGACCTCCTTCATCGTACTATACAGAAATTCGCCGAGAATATTCCCTGTCTGAGACCAACCACAGAGATTATGTATCATTATAAAAAGAGCGGCATTCGTGTCAACGAAGGCATTCACATGTCTGATCGCATTCCATGAGATTGTTCCGTTTCGAAGATTCGAAACGAGGTCCGTAGATTCCGCCTTCGGCGACTCCGTTCTCGTGGGAACGAGAGTTCCTGCGGAAGAACTCACGGAAATGGAACTTGAGGGAATACCAAAAATGAAGCAAAATACCTTTTGTAGCTATCTGAAAAAGGTGATGTCCTTGTCTATTTCTTAGTAGTTAGGTGCTTTGACAGATGTGATTTATAGCGTGCCGCCTTGTTTTTCTTAATAATACCATCCTGAATGGACTTATCAATCAGTGACTGCACCTCAGTATACATCTTGAGTGCCTGTTTTTTTGTCTCTGATTTCTTGAGCTGTTTGATGGCATTTTTCATTTTTCTTTTCTTTGCTACATTCCGCTCACGGCGACGCTGTGATTTTCGAATGTTCTTCAAAACACTTCGTGATTTCTTCATGGGTGATTATAGTGATAATCCCTGGGTTGTCAAGGAGGGAGAATGAGTCTCATAGTCTTATTGTCTCATAGTCCTATAGTCCCATTGTCTTATTGTCATTTCATCGCTTTGACCATCGGACTATCCGACGATAGGACTCATATATGGTGTGTGAATCGAGCAAGCTCGACCACTACAGAATTGATTAGTCTGATTGTCCCATAGTCCTATCGTCTTATTGTCGCTTCAATAATTTGACTATCAGACTATCAGGCTATCAGACGATAAGACTCATATTCGTAGTTGGATGGTTTCATAGTTCAACACACACAGTGGAATAGCGAAACTCGTTTCGCGCCCTGTGGCGCAGAGCAAGCTCTGCTAATCAGAATATCCGGGATGCAGATAAAAAAAAGGGGAGACACTCGGCCTCCCCTTCACCTACTGATAAAAACGCTAGTCAATCAAGTCCTTGTACATCTGCAGTTTGCGTAACCGGGTCGGATGACGCAGTTTTTTCAGTGCCTTTGCCTCAATCTGGCGGACACGCTCACGCGTAATATTGAACATCCTGCCTACCTCTTCGAGCGTTTTTGGCATACCGTCATTCAAGCCGAAGCGAAGCCGGATTATTTTTTCCTCTCTGCGGGGAAGATCCTTGAGAATGTCATTGAAACGGTCCTTGAGCACCTCAATTGCCGCATGCCGGGACGGTGAATCCGCAAGCGGGTCCTTAATAAAATCACCGACAAAGCTCGATTCCTCATCGTCAATCGGTTTGTCGAGAGATATTGGAATCAAGGAAATGTTATGCGCCATTCTGACCTTGTCACTCGGAATCTCAAGGCGATGGGCAATTTCATCGACCGTTGGTTCACGTCCGAGGTCCTGTATCATATCACGCTGCGCTCGTGCAACTTTGTTCATCGTATCGAGAATATGTGCAGGAACCCGGACCGTTCGTGCCTGGTCACCGATCGCCCGCGTAATCGCCTGCCGTATCCACCAGGTCGCATAGGTTGAGAACTTGTATCCCTTTCGGTAATCAAACTTCTCGACCGCCTTAATGAGCCCATTGTTACCTTCGCCGACCAAATCAGCAAACTCGAGTCCACGATTCACGTATTTCTTAGCAATACTAATGACCAGTCGCATATTCCCTTCGATCATTCTCTGACGCGCACGATTAATGAGGTTTTCCCATGACTGGACGATCATCACCGCTTCATCAATGCCACTGTGATTAACATTGAGCTCTTTGAGGAGCTGCCTGCGCTCCTTGGTGTATGCCTTTATTTCTTCCTTGTTTCTGAGGCGCGGCAACGTCTTCTCGACCTGACGGAAACGCGCTATCTTCGACTTGAACATATCCATACCGACATTTACAACGCTATGCTGGAGTGAAAGAACAGACAGCTTACGTAGGATCCTCTCTTCTTTCTCAAATATACGCCACTCCGTGGTCTTTGATTTGTCCTTACGGTATCTCTTGTACAGCTTAATCAATGAATTGTAGTCCTTTGCAATCGATTTCACTCTCCGCACAAAACGCTGGCGCTCTGCCCAGAATGCGCGCTTGTCAATCAACGAATCCATCTCGACACGTGATATCTGATCAAGACTCCTATGGCACAATTCAACCTGGCCACATATCTCGAGGAGTTTATTGACCGCACAGGGAAACGCCAAGAATTGCCGCTCAATCATCCTGTAGCCTGTTTCAATCTTGACTGCGAGCTCATATTCTTCTTCTTTGGTCAAGAGATCATACTTCGCCAGTTCTTTGAAATATGCCCGAATCGGCTCCTCAGGTCGTAGCGAGCGCTTTGGTCGCTTACGCTTTGCCGGCGCCTTCTCACCATCATGCAGTATCCTAATATTATGCCGCGAGAGGGCTGCGAGAATCTCGTCAATCTCCTGAGGACCAGCCTTTTCAGGAATGAGCTTATTTATGTCCTTAATAGATATTTTGCCTTTTGCTCGGGCTTTATCTATTATCTTCTGGGCGTAGTTCAATGTTGTTCTCCTTTTAATGTATTACCCCTAGTTCTGACAAAATAACACAGAATTGGTTTATTTGAAATAGTTCATAAACCACTGCTTGCTCCAACATTATCCCAATTTATCTTGAGCATCTGTTTCTTAAGATCGTTGAGCTTTTTCTGATACTGAGACCAGGCCTTGTCATCTCCTTTTTCCCGTGCCTCTCGTATCTTCGCCTCGATCTTCTTCGTTTCAATGCCGCTCTTATATCTGACCAGTGCTTCCAGCAAAGCCTGTCTGCTTATGGGTGCTTCCTTCATTATGATAGAGAGCAACTTCTCCTTCAGGACTTCACCCGTACTATCTGCAACATCAGCTATATCAAAATCTTGCTCTTTGAGCATGATCTTGTACAACCGCCTCAATCCATCCTCTGTGAAGTCATGAGGTTTGAGGATATTCTTAACCAAGGGAAAATGTTCACGCGCATTAAGAATCATACCCATCAGTTTCTCCTCCGGTGTGATCTCGAGACGCGTTTGTGGTTTTGTTGCTACCGTGCGGGTTGCTGACATTTCACGTTTGATTGTCTCAGCCGATATATCAAAGACATGCGCAGCGTATTTCAGGTAACGATCAAAACGAATCGGGTCGCGTATGTTGTTGATGATTTTGATTAAATCCTTTATAAGCACAACTTCTTGTTCAACGGTGTCGGTACTAACTACTTTCTTGTAGAAATGAAAGAAATCCTCGGCAGCCGATAATTTCTGCTTGAGGTCTTCCACACCGTATTCATGCACATACGTGTCCGGGTCTGACCCTTGAGGAAGTACCGTGACAAACACATCGACCTGCGCATTGATCAACAAACCAATCGCCCGCAGTGCCGCCTTGATACCAGAAACATCACCGTCGAAAAGAATATTGACCCGTCTGGCGAATCGAGATATGAGAGCTGCCTGATTTTCAGTCAGTGCTGTCCCCAATGGCGCACACACATTCTCAATACCATATTGAAACACGCTCAGCAGGTCAAAGTAACCTTCAACGAGCATCGCCTCATTCTTTGTCCTCATGCCCTGTTTGGACTGATACAATCCGTAGAGTACGTTGCCCTTCTTAAAAATTGGTGTTTCTGGTGAGTTAAGATATTTCGGTTTGATGTGCTCATCAATGCCTCTCCCACCGAAACCAACCACCCGGCCTGATACGCTTAGTATCGGGAACATAATCCTTTCCCTGAATACCTCTCGTTCAGCTGAAATGAGACCTGCCTTTCTGAGTCTCTCAAGGGCAACTCCTTTCTGTCGCATGTAGGTCACGAGCCCGCCTGATGCTGGCGCATACCCAATCTTGAATTCCTTCAACTTCTGAACATCAACGCGCCGCTCTTTGAGATAATGCCTGCCTCGTCTGCCGAGTTCTTTTGAAAGACAGAGCGTATAGAATTGTGTGGCGAGCTCATTAACGTCGTACAACTCTTTGTACTTCAAGTTCTTCGTCGTGTCGATCTCAATCCCGAGCTCCTTTGCCAATTTCTTGACTGCCGTGGGAAAATCGAGTTTCTCATATTCCATCAAGAAGCTGATTGCGTTCCCACCTTTCTTACAGCCAAAGCAGTAGTATATTCCTTTGTCAGGACTAACATAGAATGACGGTTCTCTTTCGGAATGGAAGGGACAGAGCGCTCTATAGTTCTTGCCAACTTTCTTTAATGGTATGTATTGACCAATAAGCGCGGCAATATCGGTCTGTCGCGTTATCTCTTCGATCTTCTCTCGTTCAATCATAGTACACCGATTACAAAGAATTGACACATAACACAGAATCACAAGCACGGATTACACAGAACAGACAAAGATCACAGATTACACAGATTCTATTCTTTA
>DAOVBK010000131.1 GCA_030670605.1 Candidatus Stahliibacteriota bacterium | reverse complement strand
TTCGAGGGTCGATCTGTATACAACAGGGTCGGCATAGAAATGGATAGGGTCGGCAGTGGCGAGGAGCAACAGGATTGATATCATAATCCGATCATGTGCGGATTGAGAAGCATGTATTCACCCAATCCGAAACGGTCGGCGAAGACGAACTGCAGATTTGACCGATAGTAAAACCAGATCTCATATGAATCATAGAGGTGCGAACGGTTACCATAGCGGTCCGGGAATTCTGCATAAAGCTCATATGGCTTACGCTGGATTTCATCCGGACTGCCGTACCGTACGTACACTTTCGCACGGTCGCTCCTCCAACCTTTGTCACCGTGTGAGAAATTCTCTTCGCAATATGTGATGCGGTTGAAGTATTCCTCCTCCATTTCATTGAATTCTGTATTCGGTGTTGGGTCGTGTTGTTTCCAGAATTCATTCCATAATGAATCGCGTTCTTCTGTATATGCACGCTCCAGCAGATCCATCTCTGACGGGGTCGCCATATATTCGAGCTGGTTTACTCTGAGAAGCCAGGTGTCATCATTGAGATAGAATGCCCGCGTGATAACGAGGGGGACCTTCAGTTCTTCAATTTTTTTCCCTTCAAAGAATAATTCAAACAACGCGGTGTAGGTATCATTAGGCAACGCCGTAATCAGGAATATGAGTGTGTCTCCATACGTCCCCGGTCTTAGGACCGCTGTTTTTTCTAAGTCGTTGACGGTAACGTGTAGTGAATCGACTTCTCCGGTGCGATTGAGAATGGTATATGCAAGGCGTAGCGTGTCTCCGCTGATGAGCCGTTCAATATCACCAATATAATTAACGGAAAGGACATTTTCGGTGATAGAAAAAACGTTGCCACCGTGTATGTCAACAATCTTCATGTCGAAATAGTGACTGCTTCGAGGGATGACTAATTTGACGGAATCTTGAATATCGACCGTATCCTTAACCGCAAAGTGTTCCCAGAAATCACCGGCTACTTGGTTACCATCCTTGTCAAAGACTTTGAGCCGTGTTTCATATTCAGCATAGAAGAGTGAATCGTCTGTAATATACTGCACCCTATGCTGCTCGATTGAGAAATAGATAACCAGTTCTTGATTGAGAGCATCATGTGGCCGGTTGATTGCCTGCCATTGTACCTGCATGAAAAGGAAGAAGATCACATTTACCTACCAGCTTTTTATTTCTTTTTCCGCGAAGGAAAGACACGCTTGAACGCTTGGTCAATTGTCGAGACAAAGCTGAACGTCAGGCCTGCCTTAACATGCTGTGGTATTTCTATCAAATCTTTCTCATTATCCTTGGGGAGGATGATTGTCTCAATACCTGCGCGCTTTGCTGCGATCACCTTCTCTTTGATACCACCAACAGGCAATACGCGACCGGTCAAGGTGATCTCGCCGGATGAGGCGATCTTTGGATCAATCACCTGACAGCGCATGAGCGATGTCATTGACATGACCACGGCGAGTCCTGCTGATGGTCCATCTTTGGGAATGGCTCCTGACGGGATATGAACGTGTATGTCGATGTCTTTGAGCGCATCCTCATGTATGTTCCATGACGGCAGTTTTGCCTTGAGATGTGACAGCGCCGCTTGGCATGATTCTTTCATCACATCCCCGAGAAGGCCGGTTAATATCAGTCCACTCTTGCCGCGCATTTTGATCGATTCAACAAAGAGAATCTCGCCACCAAACGGTGTCCAGGCGAGGCCGGTTGTAACACCGACCTGGCCTTTGCGTGCGGCGATTTCTGAATAGGTCTTTGGCGGACCGAGGTACTGTGCGACGTTCTTCGCACTAATACGAACAGCCTCGTGTTTCCCCTCAGCGAATCGTTTTGCGACCTTTCTGCATATGGAGCCTATTTCACGCTCCAGGTTTCTAACCCCCGCTTCTTTTGTATAACTAGTGATGATTGATTTGATTGCAGTTTTGCTAAAATGTACCTGCCGTGATTTGAGACCGCTTTCTGCAATCCGACGCGGCATGAGGTATCGCTTGGCAATCTCGACCTTTTCTTCCATAATATAACCAGGTAGCTGGATGATTTCCATGCGGTCTTTTAATGCGGGAATAATAGGATCGATAATGTTACCAGTAGCTATGAATATGACATTGGATAGATCAAAAGGTACCTCTAAATAATGGTCTGAAAATGTACTATTCTGTTCTGGGTCGAGAACCTCAAGGAGTGCTGATGAGGGATCTCCTCTGAAGTCGGCGCCGACTTTATCAATTTCATCAAGCATGAAAACAGGATTGTTCGAACCACATGATTTGATAAGTTGAATGATCCTGCCTGGTAACGCACCGACATACGTTCTGCGGTGACCCCGTATTTCTGCTTCGTCCCTGATGCCACCCAGTGAGACTCTTACGAATTTCCTTCCGAGCGCCCGCGCGATTGATTTTCCGAGCGACGTTTTTCCAACGCCCGGTGGCCCGATGAAACAGAGAATGGAACCGCGTGAGTCAGGTTTCAGTTTCTTGACCGCAAGGTATTCAAGAACCCGTTCCTTAACCTTCTGTAGGTCGTAGTGGTCTTCGTCGAGAATTCTTTTTGCACGTTTGATATCAAGATTGTCTTTGGTTGATCTATTCCATGGAACGGCGATCAGCCAATCAATGTACGTTCGCGCGACGGTATATTCTGCAGCCTGTGGTGGTATTTTCGAAAGGCGGTCCAGTTCTTTGAACGCAACCTGTTCGATATGTTCGGGCATCTTTGCTTCAGTGATTTTTTTCCTTAGTTCTTCAATCTCTCTCGTCTGTTCATCACCTTCGCCGAGCTCCTTCTGGATTGCCTTGAGTTGCTCTCGCAGATAGAATTCCCGCTGGCCTTTATCGAGCTCAGTTTTGACTTGTGAACGTATTTTGACACCAAGTTCCAGGATACTGATTTCCTTTTGTAACATCGGTATGAGTTTGTTGATACGCTCTTTTACGTCGAGTGTCTCGAGAAGTGTTTGTTTTTCAGCGAATTCGAAGTTTGTATAACTCGTGACAAAATCAGCAAGCCGGTCAGGGTCGTCGATGTTCAGAACAATGGCACCGAGTTCATCAGGTAAGTACGGCGCAAGTGACACAAGATGCTGGAACATAGATACAACGTTGCGCATCAATGCCTCCAGCGCCATTGTTTTCTTGTATTCACTCGGCAGAACTGTGATGCGTGCCTTGAGATACGGCTGCGCTTGAGTGAACGATGAGACTTTGAATCGTTTCAACCCTCTGATCAGCAATCGTATCGTACCATCGGGGAACCGCAGCATCTTGTTTATCTGAATGACACATCCGGTTTCGTACACTTGATGTGGTGTCGGTTCTTCTACATCTTGATTACGTTGGGTGAGGGCACCCGCGAGTTTATTAGTTGTGAGTATTTCATCGATCAGTTTTGCGAGTTTTTGTGTATGGATGACGAGCGGTACAATTTGCTCGGGGAAAACGACGCCACCCTTGATTGGAATAATGCCAATCTCGCCGGGAATCATGACTGAATCTTTTGCCGGTACACGCTTCATTTATCCATCCTCAACGGGAATGATTTTTTCTTTGACACATGGTAATTTGAACGTCAGTATACCGTGATTAGCAGTATATTGATACTGGCGTGGTTCAACTGGAACGGGGAAATCGATTTTTCTGTTAAATCTGCCATACGGTATTTCAATATTATGAAATGTGCAACAGTTACTAGTAAACACATCACGTGATTTTCTGATTCCGTCAATTATCATGTACTCTCTACCAAGGTAAATTGAGAAATCTTTTACGGCAACACCGGCGATCTCAATCGTGACAACGACGTCATCACCACTTACGTAGAGATCGTAGAGCGGCTGCCAGTGTATGATCGCGAGTGACGTGTCTTCAAGCTCGGAGATCTCCTCGAATACTACATTGATTTGTGTAACACCATAATCGTTATCGAGGTCTGAAACCGAATGTTTCATACGTGATTATATCCCAAAAAACAGTAGTGTCAAGGCACACCACTTTTTGAAATGTCCAGCTACATGCATCCTTTATATTAGACCTGTTCTGTGCAATACTGGTTTATGCACCAGAGTTGCACAGTCAGTTTTTTGTACGAAAACTGGGGTAGTAGAGCCGGTTTTTATGACACTTAAGTATAGTCAAACTAAGGTTTAAGGCTATATTCGAGGGGTTGACACACTAGATAGATTCAGTATAATGACTTACGTATTGATAGAGCTCCACATTTAAGTGAAGTTAGGGGGGGTTGACGATACGGAATCCAAACGTACATTCGTACTACAATGGTACGGGCGAGATGAGGAGGAGTCGTATCTAACATGAAGGGTAGTTTGTGCAATAACCTGGAAATATCTAGGGTCGTACTAATATATCTCTCAATGCCGGGGGTGGTCTGAAAATATTTTATTTACAATGCTTCGCGGTGTACCTTTAGGTCGGAATGACACATAGTCACGACTATACTATGAAGGTGCAGGTAGGAGACTTTTTCGGTCTGCTTCCATTCAGGTTATTTATACGTTGGTGTAAAGGAGAAAGGTGGTGATTCATTACAATCGTGTGTAAACACAATGCTGGAGGAGACAAACGAGTGAGGACGAGACAAACCCGTACAGTGTTGAGATGTGTTAAGGGGGGTAATTTCAATACACTCGAGGGTAACTTACATGTCTGGGTCTTCAACCCGAAACTAAATATAATGAAGGAGGATGCATGAAGACCAAAAAACAAAAGCTCTTTGCGGCTGTCGTTGTACTGCTGGTCATTGGTTTTGCCTTTGCCAATGTGATCACGAACAAAAGAGTGGTCCCGGTAAAGGATGTAAACCACAGTGGTTACAGGGCAGTTGAAGGATACGGTTTACCAGAGGGCGTAGAGATTATGAAGCCGACGACGCAGGAACCAGCGCGTCCGCGTCCGACCATGGGTGAGCGTCCGGTTGAACTACGCCTTCATCCGCTACCACTTGAGCATGGTGCAGAGTATGATTTGCCCGTGCGTCAGTGGGAGAGAGAGCAGGTAGCACGGTATAAGCAGTGGCTGATTGATGAGGGCTGGGTTAATCCTGATGGTTCTCAAAAATACAATCCAGGCCGAGTGATTGTGCAGTTTAGGAATGAGGTGCGCAGTATGGTGCAGCCGGATTTTTCCGAGGCGACGCCTGTTTTCGGGATTTCGTCGGTTGATGCCATCAATGCGACATACAATGCACAGAGCCTTGAGCGTGTTATTAAGCCAGAAGCGATTAA
>DAOVBK010000214.1 GCA_030670605.1 Candidatus Stahliibacteriota bacterium | reverse complement strand
GGTGATGCAGTAACAATAACTGTTTCCATTAACCCGCTCCAGGCAATGTCTTCAAATTCGTACCGTGGGGCCGTGACAGCCACAGTTTCTACCAGACCACTCCACGCAACATCTTCGTGTTCATATCGAGGTGCAGTAATTACGACCTCGGGCACATGCCCTATCGATGAATCCTCAACTAACTCTGCACTCATCGGAAAGTTAAACCCAACGATGATGAGCAGAGCAATGGCAGCCTTCATGTTTCCTCCTTTCTCTATATTACTAATCCAAAACCTAACTGAAAAGTTCAATCTCCCTCGCTGTGCAAGAATTGTACGCTATTCGCAATCTCGCTGAATTCCGAGCTGAGTAAAACAAATTCAGCATCATCTGCAGAGCATTTGATCGTATAGAGATTTTCGTTTAGTTTGAAGCTGTGCAGCCTGAAGCTCTTGTCAACGCCGTCTTTCTTTCCCTTGTATTCAACAACATAGCATTCACGGCCTGCGATGGTCTTTGTGACAGCAGAGATATTCTCGTAGTTCTCGACCTGTGCTGGTAAAGACATATCCAGAATCGGAGCAAGATCCTTCAATTCAATACCATGAAGCTCTCTCGCTGACACAGTCACACGAGCGCTGGTACCCTGTTTTTCGAGTATTACGAGCATGCCCGGAAGTGGTGTCTCGGTAACAAAATCCCACGATTGGTTTGGTCGCTCAAGTTTCACCTTGAACTTCGGACTTGTGAATTGATCACCACTAACAACAGCAGTCTCAAGCTCTTCTTTCTCATACTGCGTGAATGTCAACCGTTTCGCTTTGTAGTCGATGGTAATTGTGAATTCAGAAAGGACATTGTACCCTAATACACCAGATAGATCCTCACCGAGAATACAACTCATCTCTTCTGCACCGCTCACAGTACACGAAAGGTCTCGAACCACAAGACCGCCTATTGAGAAGGAGTCGACTCGAGCAATTGATACTTCAATCTCTCCGCCCGCGCCGAGCGCTTTGCTCTTTTCAACTTCTATCAGGCCTAATTCTTGTGCGAGTTTGTCGGTGATAACCGTGTGCGATGCACCAGTATCAAGAATGAATTTCTTGGGCACGCCGTTGACATCAGCAGTTACCGTAATAAGATTCACCCGGAGTTCAAAATCAAGAGTTGTTGTTTTTGGCTGATCAAGAGCCAAAACCAATGAACTAAAAGTAATCAATGTTGCGAGTACGATCTTCACTTGTTACCTCCATTGTTGTACTCTTCTCAGACAACCAGTTATCTCTTGGGCTTAACTCCGTATACGCTGACGCTCGCAATTGAATTCTGCAATTCCTTGATTTCCTCACACATGCAATCTACTGCCTTGGCTGCCTCCTGCACACCCTCTTCAGTTATTGCTATGTCTACAGCATAGGTCTTCTCATCGAGGACATTCACATCAGTAAAGCCAGCTGCTTTGACCGCGTCGATGTAGTCGTCTTTCAGGAGTGCACCAGCAACACAACCGGCATATGCCTTCTTGGAGTTCTTCACGAACTCAGGTAATTCCTTGTACAGAACAAGATCAGAGACCATGAGCCGTCCACCAGGTTTCAGCACCCGGAACGCTTCCCTGAAGACCTGTTTTTTGTCAACGGAAAGGTTAATCACACAGTTCGAGATAATCGCATCAACTGAATTATCAGCAGCTGGGAGATGTTCAATCTCACCAAGCCTGAATTCAATATTTCCATAGTCGCCTTTTTGTGTATTCTCGCGTGCCTTTTCGATCATCTCTGGTGTCATATCCACGCCAATGATTGTACCTATCTCGCCGACTTTCTTGGCAGCAAGAAAACAATCAAAACCAGCACCTGAACCGAGGTCGAGTACAGTGTCACCTTCTTTTAGGGAGGCGAGCGCAACAGGATTTCCACACCCAAGCCCAAGATTTGAACCTTCTGGTACTGATTTCAATTCCTCTTCACCATATCCAATACGTTTGCCAACTACCGCTGCCGTATCTGTCCCGCAACACGATTGCTGCGGTGTACAGCATGAACCCTGCTTCGCAACTTTTGCGTAACTCTCTCTCACTGTTTTTCTGATCTCATTTTTCTTCATCTTTATCACCTTTCTTTATCCCGTTCCATACAGGACTGAGTTTTATCATCACCATATTGCTGAGTTCATCAGCCTTCATTAAGGTCAAGCAACAAACCTTACCTTTTTCTGCCATGGCAACAACTACCAGCTTGTCACCTGCCTTGAGACCAACCTCATCCCTCAGTTCTTTGGGGAGAACCATTTGCCCTCTTTCATCAATCGTCACCATTGCTTTCACCGCACAGCAGGAGCTCATCTCTACCGAGGGCTCGCAACTTCGCTTTTTCTTCTTTTTCGTCATATTCATACTCCTTAGATAATTTCGATAAATCAGATTATTCTGATTTCACTGATATTATAGTAAAAAATGTTGAATTGTCAAGGGGTCAATTTTTTGTTATTTTACAATGGTTTGCTGAAATGCGCTCCGTAACGCCTTTATTTACAACGATTTGCTAACACTAATCAGCAAAACATTGCCTGATAAGGCGTTTCTCTGTTATGGTGACGATGTGGTGATTAAGGTAATCCCCTATTGAACGTCGTATGCGCCTATCTCATGCAGGTACCAGCATGCTGCCTCATACATCATTTCACAATTCCGGAATTGTGGAATAGTGAAAAGTGCACCCTCTCCTTAATCCTCTCCCTCAAGCAGGGAGAGGAAATGGACATTGAATACTCACCTAATTTTTACTATCTTCTGCATGATTCCCTCGTCAATCTCGATGAAGTAAACGCCTGGTTTCATTGTGCCGGGCGCAATAGCTCTCCCCATGATGTCATAGACCTGATATGAACCATGTTCCACGTGCAGTGGTCCATCGATAATTGTCGCAAAATGGTTATCCTGTGATATGCCCTCATGGCTGTCTTCTTCTATACCGGTTACATCGCTTTCCCACCACGCAATCGCATCGGCATTAAAAGCTGCGCCGACAATATCAAGATCATTGTCACCATCCATATCAACCGCGTACGCCGAATGCGCATAGTCGAAGTTGCTCGTGATATAGTGCTTTGTCACACCATCTTCCCACCAGCAGATGTCATCTAAGTACCACGCAACGGCTAGGATGTCGAGGTCTGTATCATCATCTATGTCAGCTGCAGAAACTTGGCCAGCACCGAGAAAGTCACCATCAATGACAGTCTTGGTAAAGGTCTCGCCACCATCATTGTCATACCGTGCAACATCATTTGCACTCCACGCCGCGCCAAGCACATCAACATCAGTATCGTTATCCAGATCTACTGCATACACTGAGGTCGCACCGCCAAAATCATCGTCGATGGTGCGCTTATAAAACTGCAGACTTCCATATTGTTCATACCACGCCATCTCATGGGCTGAACCACCTGCGCCAAGTACGTCTATGAGATCATCGCCATTCACATCGATGGCAAAAACAGAACTCGCATCTGTAAGACTCGCATCAATCGGGTGTAGTGTCCAATGTTCATCGCCATCATTTTCCCACCAGGCAATTGTATTGGCAACGCGACCGGCGCCAAGAACATCCATATCATCATCATT
>DAOVBK010000168.1 GCA_030670605.1 Candidatus Stahliibacteriota bacterium | reverse complement strand
CAATGTGTCCAGCCCTAGTTTCTGTATACGTTTGATATCTTTTTCTGCCTTGGGCGTGAAGACAACCCGTGCCGCACCATAGAGCTCACGGGCAACTTTTTCAACCTTCTCTTCAATACTATCCCCGAGATCATAAATTGGCTGCATACAACATCTGCCCTTGTCTACTTCCTGGGACACAAGTTCAGCAAGCTCGATGGCCCCGCCTGCCCCCTGCTCAAAAGCCCGCACCTCGGCGCACTCGGTGTTCTGTGTTCTGCAGAAGTCTTTGACGACTGCAATCTCTTCTACGGTATCACCTTCAAAGACGTTGAGTGCGACAACCGGCGGGATTACTAGTTTGTTCATATTTTCAATATGTTTTGCCAGATTAGCCATCCCCTTTTTCAGTGTCTCAATTGAACCTGATTGTGGATCCTTCTTCGGTGCACCGCCGTGTAACTTGAGCGCACGTATCGTGGCGACGAGTACCGACGCATCGACCCTGAGATCACCGACTCTCGAAACGATATTAATGAACTTTTCAGCACCGAGTTCAGAACCAAAACCTGCCTCGACAATAGTGTATTCACACATTTTCTGAGCCATCTTGATTGCGACGATACTGCACGAACCATGTGCAATATTAGCAAACGGGCCACAGTGTATAAAAGCTGGCGTGTGGTCTATGGTCTGAACAAGGTTTGGTCTAAGCGCATCTTTCAGGAGTACTGCCATTGCGCCATGTACATTAAAATCCCGTGCAAAAATGGGATTCCTTTGCATATCAAAAGCAACCAAAATATTACCCAGACGCTCCTTGAGTTCTGGCAGAGACTGCGATAACGCAAGAATCGCCATCACCTCACTCGCGGCCGTGATGATGAAACCATCTTCACGTGCTGGACCATTTGGTTTACCACCCAAGCCAACAACGATATTACGGAGACTTCGGTCATTCATATCCATCGCACGTGTGAACAGTATCTCGCGTTCATCAACATTCAACGTGTTACCAAAATGTATGTGACTGTCCAGCACTGCTGCAAGCAGATTATGTGCTGCGCCAATCGCGTGGATATCACCTGTAAAATGGAGATTTATATCTTCCATGGGTAGTACCTGCACGTAACCACCTCCAGCAGCACCACCTTTTTTACCAAACACAGGACCAAGTGAAGGTTCCCGTAATGCCACAATCGATCTTTTGCCAACCTTGTTCAATGCCATACTGAGACCGATTGACATGGTCGTCTTTCCCTCGCCATAGGGTGTCGGGGTCATTGCCGTCACCAGAATCAGTTTGCTGTCCTTTTGCTTCTTGATTTTTTCGTAATATTTCAGCGAAATTTTGGCCTTGAAAACGCCGCATGGCAGGACATACTCATCATCAATACCAAGACGTGCAGCGAGGTCTGCGATCGGTATCAGCGTTGCTTCTTGCGCGATCTGCAAGTCGCTTTTCATACGTAAGTATACCACAAACACGTAGAGTGTCAACACGAGAAAAGAATTTTATCTTTCTGCTTTTCACCGTAATTTCGTCATCTCATGCCTTGCTGGACATTGATAAACACACTCAACGTGTTGTCATTGCGAGGAACGAAGTGACGAAGCAATCTCCTATACTGTCACGAGATTGCCACGCCCCTCGACAAGCTCGGGGCTCGCAATGACTGACAAAACCAAGTGCCATCTGATAGATTACGCACATCGTTAGTTCTCAAACAGGCGATGAAAGGACATGATAAGAAAAAACTCTTGCAATTGCCCCAAAAATATATAGAATATAGCCATGCTTTATAAGGATGCTGGGGTCGACATTGATGTTCTCAATGCGATTAGAAAACGTATTGGCAAACACATCTCAAAAACGTTCGCCTCTGAAAGTAAACAAACATTCGGTCTCTTCGGCGGTGTGTATGACATGGGAGACGACTATTTTATAAGCAGTGTTGACAGTGTCGGCACGAAGATCCTCGTTGCCTGCGGTACTGGAAAACATACGACCGTTGGTCAGGATATTGTTAACCATTGTGTTAATGATATTTTGACAACGGGTGCACTGCCGCTGTTTTTCATGGACTACATCGGGTTTTCCGATCTGGAGAAAAAAGTACTCATTCAGATCGTCAAGGGACTTGCCAATGCGTGCCGGAAAGAAAACATCGCACTCATTGGTGGTGAAACCGCGATGTTAACCCGTTTTTATCCAAAGGGCATTTATGATTTGGTGGGTTTTATTGTCGGTAAGGTGAATAAGAGGAACTTTATTGACACCTCGAAGATAACGGCAGGAGACATTATCCTCGGCCTCAAGTCATCAGGGCTGCATACAAATGGATACTCACTTGCGCGCAAGGTGCTGCTGCGCAAATATACCTTCTCATCGTTTATTCCTGAATTGAAATGCACTATCGAAGAGGAACTCCTCAAGGTTCATCGTCCATACCGTAAATATCTTGAACCCCGACTCACATATATCAAGGGATTAGCACATATTACTGGTGGTGGTTTCTATGATAATATCAAGCGCATTTTGCCACCACGGTGTTCAGCTATCATTCGAAAAAAAGCGTGGCGGCCATTGCCCGTGTTCACGCTTATTCAGAACCTTGGTAAGGTGCCTGAAGAAGAGATGTACCGAGTTTTCAACATGGGTATTGGTATGGCTGTCATAGTCGATAAGAAAGATGTAAAGCAGTTCAAATCCATCAGGGCGGTTACTATTGGTGAAATCGCTGAGGGAGATTTTGGTGTAAAGATAGAGTAGCGCTACAGCAACGCGCTACGTGTCCGCCGGGTATTTCACTTCACCATTAACCAAAACACTAACACACTTACCGATCAATGTTTTGTTCAGTAGCGGCGAGTTATGTGATTTGGAATGTATTGCATTGGGTGTAAGGCGCCACTTTTTGCCTGGGTCGATGATGGTTAGGTCAGCAACAGCACCACGTTCGATGACACCGGTCGGCTCCTTAAGGATACGCGCTGGCGCAAGGGTCATCTTTTCTATGACGTCAAGCCACGAAAACCCCTGTTGTTGTATAAGTTCCGTGATAATCATGGACAGTGCTGTCTCGAAACCAATCATGCCAAACGGCGCTTTGGTTATCTCCAGTTCCTTTTCTGCCTGGCAATGAGGCGCGTGATCAGTGGCAATGCAGTCGATTGTGCCGTCACGAAGTCCTTCGATCACAGCTATGCGGTCCTGTTCGCTCCGTAGTGGTGGGTTGACCTTGAAATTCGTATCGAATGTCGCGAGCGTTTCGTCATTGAAATAGAAATAGTGGGGACACGTTTCACAGGTTACACGCACGCCATCCTCCTTTGCCGTACGGATTAAAGCGAGCGCTCCTGCAGTTGATATATGACATAAGTGGAGCCGCGCACCGGTAAATTTGGCGAGGCGCAGATCTCGTGCAACAATAACTTCTTCGGCAAGCGCTGGTGAACCTTTCAGCCCGAGTCGCGTTGACATAACTCCTTCGTTCATGACTGCGCCAGAAACCATGTTGCTGTCAAGCGGGTGTTCAAAAATAGGAACATCGAATGTCTTTGAGTATTCAAGCGCGTGCCGAAAGATCCGGCTGTCTTCGACAACATCCCCATCATCTGAAAAACCCCGTGCACCTGCCTTGATGAGCTCGCCAAACTCGGTAATTTCCTTACCCTCGCGTTGTTTGGTAATTGCGGCAATCGGATACACGCGACAGAGATTGACACGCGCCGCCTCTTTGCAAATGTACGTCACAATGCCTTCATTATCGATCGGCGGCTCTGTATTTGGCATACAGCAAATGGTCGTGAAGCCGCCGGCCACCGCGGCAGTGCTGCCGCTCTCGATTGTTTCTTTGTCTGGTCTACCAGGATCACGTAGATGACAGTGGAGGTCAATGAAACCGGGACAGACAAGTTTACCATGTGCCTTGATCTGCTGCGCACGTGTAGCTTTCAGGTTTTTGCCAACTTTTGCGATTTTCGAACCGCTAATGAGAATGTCACATTCAACATCGAGTTGTGATTTGGGATCGATGACGCGTCCGCCCTGTATGAGTATACTACTCAATCTTTCCTCCTGCATGAATAAAGAGAACTGCCATGCGTACGGCGACACCATTCTTGACCTGTGATAGAATAACCGACTTGCGGCTATCCGCAACATCAGGGTCAATTTCAACACCACGGTTGGTTGGTCCCGGGTGCATAATAATACTCTTGCGTTTCATGGTGCGGACTCGCTCTGCAGTAAGACCGTATAATTCTCTGTATTCGCGTATTGATGGAAACAGTCCTGATTCCTGACGCTCCAGCTGGAGGCGCAGTGCCATAACCACGTCAAACTGACTGATGATG
>DAOVBK010000032.1 GCA_030670605.1 Candidatus Stahliibacteriota bacterium | reverse complement strand
ATATCTCAGGGATGTTCTCAAAGACAAGCTTGCCGTGTCTCTGCTGCTTGGTTTTCGCTTCGAGGAACAGGAAGCAAAAAATACTGAGCGTTATTAATACAGTCTTCTTCATACAACGAGCAGGAGTACAATACTGAGAACAAGGCAGTATACGCCAAACAGATAGAACCATTGTTGGACGAGCCTCTTAAGGATTTTGAGAGCAATGAGCCCGCTGACAAAACTGCATGCCATACCGATAAAAATGGTCGGTAGATCGTGTACATGAGACAAAGAGCCGAGCTGATGAATATTCGCACCGAGTACCGCAGGAAGTGAAAGGAGAAATGAAAACGTAAATGCTTCTCGAGGCTCCACCTTTGAAAAAATCCCAGCTGAAATGGTGAACCCAGAACGTGAAATACCCGGAAATGTTGCGAGCATCTGAGCAATACCTATGACGAGGGCTGAAAGAAACGTGATTTTACCTTTCCTTTTTCTTGTGACACTTGTTATTAGTACGATGGCACCGGTTATGCCCAGAAAAAGTGCAATGAGTCTTACATCTTTGAAAGATTCTTCAATGCAGGTTCTTAAGAAACAGACAAATAACACAGTAGGGATTGTGCCGACTATGATGTAGGCGACATAAAGTATGCTCTGTCTGTCCCCCCTGAAAGCCCCCTTGACAATATTCGCTATCGGTTTGAAAAAAAAGACGACTGTTGCGCAGAACGTTCCAAAGTGTAGAAATGTGGTAAGGACAACCGGTTCAGTAATGCCAAGGTAGTTTTCAATGATGGCAAGATGTCCAGAACTGGATATCGGTAAGAATTCTGTCAGTCCCTGTACTATACCAAGAATGATCGCTTTGAGTATCATGGTATCATCGAGACAAGTCCGATCCCCATAGTGATTTTCAATACAGTACTCAATGTTGGCAATTCATTCTCTTTTGGTTTCTTTAGTAATTTTATGAACGTATACAGGAGCAAAGGGTAGGCACATATTAAGACAATAAGGATATAGCGCAGGTCAAGTAATCGCAGAAAAAAAGGAAACGGGAGTAGAATGAGGAGTATACCCACAAACAGCGCACCAATGGTGAATGACCGTTCCGTGCCGAAGCGGATCGGGAATGAGCTCACACCAGCATGTGTATCCCCTTTTAGATCAATGACATCTTTAATGATTTCGCGTGGCGGATGAATGAAAAGAGAAAATACCAACGGGACAATGCACACGGTGTTCGCCACGACAAGACCACCAAGAACAAATGATAAACCGCTTACGAACGCGACGAGAAAATTGGCTGCAAGTGTTTTTTTTAACATGATACCATACAACAAAAGCAAACTCAAAGCGACCCCGACAAGAAGAAACGGCAAAAACCCGAGGCTCAGTGCGGAAATCAGTGCAAGGGCAGCGAACATGAGTGCTACGACAATGACTGCAGTCTTATTGACCGTCCCCGCGATAAGGGGTCTCTGTGGATTATTCACTCGGTCGATTTCAACATCACTGAGGTCATTTATGATGTTGCCAAATGCACAGACGACGAATGCAATGAGACACGCAAGGAGTAGCATGGGTGAAAAGAAGATGGATTGACCAATCCATGCGCCAATGAGGACAGATGCTGAGGCTATGAGACAATTTATGGGTCGGATGATGACTACATAGCCCATATCTGATTCTACGTATATCGGCGCCAAAGTCAATGTTTTGTCTCGTAATCGTGACTCGTAGATCGTACTCGTTGAATACGAATACGAAACACGAATTACCACTACGATTTTCTGCGGTCCCGGCGTTTTTTCTGCGTTGTTAGGGTTTAATGTTTACCCCGTTAGAGAGAAATGACTCTCGATTGCGATGGGAACGCAGTAGGCTTATTGTTCTTGCAGTGCAGAAATATGAATGCAGTGGTTTTCTAACGGGGTTCAGCGTTTGGAATTTCCTCGGTGGAATGCGTGCTACACACCCATTTTTCCACAAAAATATTGACATAAACGAATAATTAATTATACTTTGGTTAAACATATAACTCTAGGTTTACAGAATGAGAATTATGGCTCTTGATTACGGGGAACGTCGGGTGGGAGTGGCTATCAGTGATCCACTTCGCGTTATTGCACAACCTTTAGTAACACTTAAGACGTCCCCGCGCAAAAAGTTTCTTGAACGACTTAAGTTTATCATCAAACAATACGAAGTCGAGCTCGTACTGGTCGGGAATCCTCTTTCTCATCACGGTACAGCAACACACATGTCTGAGAAGATCAAAGATTTTGTCACTGAGTTGGAACGCACGACCGGTGTCAAAGTTCAATTGTGGGATGAACGGTTTACGAGTAGTTATGCGACGACGTTGATGAAAGAGAAAGGCATTAAGAAGCAGAAAGAAAAGCTCGATCAGGTGGCGGCGTGTATTCTGCTTGATGAATTTCTGAAATCAGAAGCGTGTTCAGCATGAAGCCTCGATTGATCGCGCTTTTCGTACTTATACTTGTTTTTGTCGTGTGGTGGCAACCACTCCATTTGGGGACAGTAGAAGTCACCATTACCGAGGGTGCACATGCGCGTGAGATTGTCGATTATCTCGCACAGAACAGTGTTGTGCGAGACACCGATGAGTTTCTCTTCTGGTTAAGAATTTCAGGGAAGGAAAAATCATTGAAGTCAGGCACGTATGAACTTCTTCGCTATAGAAATCCACTGTATGTAATACACAGACTCTCCCGAGGTGGAAAATCTGATATCATTGTTACTATTCCTGAAGGACTCACCGTGTATGAGACTGCAGAGATACTGCATAGCAATGGCCTCATAGAAAAAGATACATTCTTGGAACTGTGCGCAAATGAGCATTTCGTTGAAAATCTAGGAATACCCTCATCTCATCTGGAGGGATATCTCTTTCCAGATACATACGCGTTCAGCCCGATGCAAAGTGATTCCGACATCATCATGACAATTGTCCGGAATACACACAAACACATAGAGGATATGAATGTACCGCGTGATTCAATGCATTGGATTATCACACTCGCTTCACTGGTTGAAAAGGAAGCAAAAGTTGCGGAAGAACGCCCGATTATTGCTAAGATATTCTTGAACAGACTTGCGACGCGTCGACCGATGGAATCATGTGCTACGATTTTGTATGCACTCAAGCAGCAAAACTATGAGAAATTCAGAAGCAAAAAGAGGTTGCTTGAACGTGATCTAAACCTTGTGTCGCCGTATAATACATATCTGCACTACGGCTTGCCGCCTGGTCCGATATGTTCCCCGGGCAAGCAATCCATTGATGCTGTTCTTCATCCTGCTGACGTAGACTATCTCTACTTTGTTGCAAAGGGAGACGGACGGCATCACTTCTCGAGAACGTTCAGGGAGCACGCTGCTGCAAAGGAGCGCTACAGTGGAACGCGATGATTTCGAAGATGTTCTCGTATTAGAGACAAAATACTATAAAGAACTCGCTGATACGTACCGCGATGCTGCGACGTTCAACCGCTACATCCCTATTCTCAAGAAAGTATTCGAGGACGATCCATTCATCAAGGCGCTCGAGCAAAAAGGTAGTAAAGAACTGGTATATCTTGGAAGAAAAATCTTCGCACTCCAAGAGGAATTCGTGTGCACTTATGTGCAGTTTCTGTCGGATGAAACACAGATCGACAAGTGGGAACGTTTTTTCGAGAGGTATGGCAAAAGCTTGTTTGAGATTTATGAAAAGTTTGTTGAAGGTGATAGTTGTAAAATGGTGATTTTTGAAGTTGCCAATCGCAAACTTTTGCGCGACCTATTAGCAAAATATACAAAGGAAATTTCATTTGAGAAACAGATGTCGATTTCTGAACGTATCAGTATTGTTGTTAATCAGCTTTTCACATACATGGCAAACCAACTCATGCGAAATCGGGCAATTACCGGGACACAGATAACAGCAGCACACAAACTGATACCATTACTACCGAGCCGCAGCTACAATGACGTGATGAGGCTGCTCGGCAAGCGATTCCTTGAAAAGGGCCTACCCGGACCGCTGTACAGTGCACTTGCCAAGCATATCGCAATGTCGCAGTACGCAGATACGAAGGCCGACGTGATGTACATCCTTGATAGGAAAGTATTGTTAGATAAAGAAACGCTCGTTGAAATATTCAAATCGCATTTTTTCATCCCGGACAACGAGACACTTGATGAGATTATTGCACTCGTGAAGAAAAAGGTTCCTGATATGATACGGCGGGCTATGCAACAGCGGAGAGAGATTGAGGATAAAGTTAAACAGATCCGACAGAAGCTCAAAGATACAACTGAGGCAATTCGACAGCAGTTACTGAAGCTCACAGAGGATTTCTCGACCGAAGAACCGATAGAAAGTATGGTGAAAAAACTGCGTCGGACGCTTCTAGCAGATGGCAGTGACCTCAAGGTTCTTAAGAACCAATTACAGGGGCGCGCAGATAGAGAACAGGAATTAAAGGGGTTGCTCAATCTCAAAGAGAGCGATCTGGCGCAGTTTATACCGAGGCGCGAGTGGGATCCATTTTTGGTACTCGTATTCATGCAACATGGAAAAGTTTCTGATGGAGAGATGCAGGCAATAATCAAGGACACAATGGGTGAAATCAAGAAGGATAAAGACGCCGTTAAGGTTTTGAATGCATGTCGCACATCCGGGTTTCTCAAGGAGAAATACGATGCGACCGCGGTCAATCAGAAATTCGATGTTGTCACGGACGAACTGATCGCACCGCTCCTGCAGTCATTTCTGCTCGAGGAGATAGTTGATTACTTTCCAAGGGTCAGTGAGGTTGTGCCAACCGAAGGGGTGCGCTATCTTGCAGAAGAAGCTCTCGCCGGTAGAGTCAATATGATTGAGAAAAGCATTCCGGTGAAGAGGGTCACGGAGAGTACGTCACGAGAAGCAGTATTGCACTTCAAGAATCTCGTTTCCACACTGATCTATGACATCAGGGGTTCGACATTCATGGGTACGAAGCTCCAGGATGCCAAGCGCGAGAGTGAAATACGGAACTATTTTCAGGAATCGATGCTTGCAAATGTAGAGAAAAATGGCGGTATTCCCATCAAGGACACCGGTGATGGTGGTATTGTACTTTTTGCTGCTAACCACTACGACATAAAGAACAAAAAAACCATTAAGCTTGCACAGGGAAGTGTTTTACCTGCGGTACGTTGCGCACTCGAGATGGTGCAGGGAGCACGCAGTTTTGTGAAGGAGAATATCTACAAATACAAGGATTGGTTTCGCGAGACCGAGAAACGGAAAATAGATTTCGAAGGAGCGACATATGCAACGCTACCACCTGCGTATCAATCTATTTTCCAGGTCGGTATTGGTATTGCCTCAGGTGCCTATCCGAAAGAAATCTATTTGGAGGAAAATGCATTTGGCGAACTTGACCTTGCCGGTATGCTTGTGCGCGAAGCGAACTTATATTCACGAGTAAAGGCACGTGAGAAATCTACGGTCATTTGTGATGATGCGACGGTATACAATTTACTGCTCAATGTGGATAAGTTCTCATTTTTTTCTGAAACAGGTGCAAAGACTGAAACGCTCGGTCGTGACATCGAACAAGGTTTGGATTTCTGGCTAAACCAGAAGCTTTCAAAACGGGGTTTTATCGTAGATCTATACAAGATTCTATGCAATAAGTTGGGACAGGAGGTTGTTCGTCCTGGCAGTATGACAATAATGATCGGTGTCTTTGATGTCATGATTGATGAGACTGGCGAGATCAAAGATGAGAAAGGTGGTCGCGGTAAGTACCTGTTTGAACTGGCAGCCAAGGTGATTGAGTGAACAAACATTCTATTGCAGAGGTCCACCAGTATGTGGAAAATGAAAGCCAGTACCGTAAACTCCTTCAGGAGCGTCATATCAACGAAGAACAACATGCGAGATTACTGGAGTCACTGGAGCGTGGGTTGCAGGTACTTGGCATTTCTGACGATGTTTTGGATATATTCAAAGATAGAACCAGTTGCATTCTTTGGCTCGGGCATGAGCCAGAGAAGTACGCGGGATATGAAATAGTATTATATATTGCCTGCAAAAAGAGGGGTCTCGATATACCGGACACACTTGCTGAAAAGTGTCCCGCGCAGGTTACAACATTAGTTGATAAAGCAGGAAAGGAACAGCACCTGCATCAGCTAAAGGGCGAGTTGAAAAAAGCATCCCTGTCACCTGATGTGCTGCAGGCTATTCACAGAAGTCTCATGCTCGCCCGTACTGAGAACCTGCTCCCTAACCTCCTGTCAGATATTGAACGGCTTGGTTTCACGAGTCTGCAACAGGCAGTAGAGAAAATTCCGCTTACCTACATGCACTATCTCTCGCAGGCTTCTCTCGGAAAACTGATGAAGCGCATTACGCATTTTCTCCGTGAGATAAAAGGAAAAATGGAGCGGGAACTGAAGAACGTCGACTTGTACTCTCTGCGTTTGAAACAACAACTTCAAGATCTTTACCTGGAAGCTGATAAGGGACTAAAGGACATCATTCAATACGATGTTGAGGGCGATTTCGATGTTGATGCGATCACCCAGAAAACATCAAATCTTTTTTCACGATTAGACCGGCTTTTTCTTGGGAACATACACCATCTTAAAGACTACGGACAGCGTCGTGCACAGATACATGATACCCTATCGCAAGAAGATGAGCTCAAGTCACGTTTTGAACGGGGTACGCCGAGCGTACGGAAGAACATCGGCGAGTTATTTGATGAGTATATGTTCTTTCATACGTTTGGAGCACTTACTGATGAGGAAAAAAAGATTTTCGCAAAATCGGTAACCCGGGAATTCGAAGTACTGCATAGCAGGAAGGAAGTAGACCGCGATCTACTCATGCAATTCGAAAAGAAAGGATTGTTGTCTGTTGAACTCGGCTTTCAGGATATTATTGATTCATACGACGCATTCATGCGACAGACGATTATTCCCCGACACTGTGGTCATTGTTTTCTGGAAATCGTTAAGTGTATTCCGCCATCCCCGGATGAACCACAGAGATGTGTGACAGATGTTGCATACCTGAAGATTCTTGCGCTCGATGGCACCAGTATTTTGACCCAAAAGGGTAAGAACGATTATCCTGAAACCATCAAGAATGTCGTGGAAAAGTACCGCTCCTGTGTATCGATCCTCGTTTATGATATCAGAGGTTCATCATATATGGGGATCAAACTCCACAACGCAGCAAAAGAGCAACGTATCAAATCAAAGTTTGCAAAGACGATGGCAGATATTGTGAGAAAGCATGGTGGTTTTCTCCTGAAGGATACCGGTGATGGGGGGTTGGTCTGGTTTGCTGAGAACTCGTCATCTATGTACAATCACCTGTACACGGAATCAGTTACTGGTAAAGGTACAAAACTTCGCTATTCGATCTTTTCTGGCGCCGAGTTCGAAATTATCCCGGCAACCGATTCAGCGAAAAGAGCAATACTATGTGCCCGAGATATGGTTCAAAAAGCTGAAGATTTCATCCGTGCCAATTTCATGCATTACCGCGAGTGGTTCGCCGAAGTTGCGGAGCGCACACTCGAGCTCGATGGGATCACCTATGCTCTCCTACCACCTGAATTCAAGAGTCTTTTCAGAATTGGTGTTGGTATCGCTTCGGGTTCACCTGGCAGAGATGTTGTTTTCTGCGCAAATTCATATGGCGACCCTGACCTTGTTGGGCCGATCATTGCAGACGCACATCTCTATTCGACCGAACACAAACCAGGCGGTTCGGTCATTGTGTGTGATTTCCCCTCACTGGCCAATCTCATCTTCAACATTGAGAGTTTTGAATATCCGACAGAGGCAAAAGATTTTGTTGCGTATATTAGTGATGTCGAGAAGATGCGTATGACAGGTCACGGTTACACACTCACCGATCATCAGATTTCGATCGTTCCATCTGGCATTCACTATCTCGAGGAACTCGACAAGAAGAAAGCGATTGTACGCACAGAACGCTCTGATATATGGCTTGATGAGTTTTATTTCTATGATGACAAGAAACGAAAGGCAAAGTTTCTCTACGAGATAGGTAACCTATGATGCGGGTACTCATTTTTGACAATAATCGGAAGCGACTTGGAGGTGTTGTAAAGCATGTGAAAAAGCTCGGTATGGATGTGATCACCGTGTCGAAGGCTGATAGCATCAAAAAGACGCTCGCACAAGGCAAATGTGATTTGCTCGTACTGGACAGTGCAGCGGTTAAGTTCGTCGGAGCTTTAAGAAAAGTCGATACAACAATTCCCATTGTTATCATTGCTGAAGCTGATGCACGCGTGGATTATCAAAAACTCATTCAGAACAGTGTTGAGGGGTTAATCATACGGCCCTACACTGTTCATTTCTTCCGTCAGGTTGTGCAGAAAGCGATCGTGCACAGAAAGGGCGTTCTTGATAATCTGCAGACCGTTGCTTCGCTCACGAGAAAGATACGCGAGCTTACGACCTTGAGTGAGATTGTCCAGGCGATTAATTCCTCTTTGAAACCAGAAGAAATACTCGAGACAATCATGGCAAAGGCCGCCGATTTGATCAAAGCTGAAGGTTGGTCAGTACTCCTGCTTGATTACGAGACACGGGAACTTGTTTTTAAAGCTGCCGCAGGCGAGGCTGGTAAGAAACTACTCGGCATGAGATTGAAAATCGGACAAGGTGTGGCAGGATGGGCAGCACGCCATGGCCAGTCGCTTATCGTACCGGATGTGACCAAGGATCCGCGTTTTTATTCAGGGATTGATGAAAAGACAAAATTCGTGACCAGATCGATTCTCTGTGTATCAATGAGAAGTAAAAATAAGGTTATTGGTGTGGTGGAGGTCGTGAACAAGATCGGTGGTGAACCATTCACAGATGACGACCTCGAGATTTTCGAGAATTTAGTTGCTCATGTTACCATTGCGCTTGAGAATGCCACAATCTACCGCAAAATGGAAGAAGCGAGTCTTATTGATGATTTAACAAAACTGTACAATATCCGCTATTGTAACCAATATCTCGACAAATTTCTCGCGGAGCGAAAGAGTGAATATGGAATTGTTTCTCTGATATTTCTTGATATCGACTTTTTCAAATTAGTTGATGATAATTTTGGTCATCTCGTAGGCAGTGAGACATTACGACGCGTTGGTGAGCGTTTGCGACGGACCGTACGGAAGGGCGACGTGCTTGTGCGCTACGGTGGTGATGAGTACATCGTGATTTTGCCCAACACGGATAAGCAAACAGCAACGGCGATTGCTGAGCGGATACGGAAAGAAATCGGCCGGGAGCCGTTTTTTACTTTTGACAACCAGAAATTTAGTATTTCCGTGACTCTCGGTGTCGCCACATGTCCAGAGGATGCCAAGACCCGTGACGAGCTCATCGGCAAGGCTGACAAAGCGATGTATGATGGCAAGCTCTCGGGTCGTGATAAGGTTGTCGTGGCGTAGACCCCGGTTACTGTCATTCCCACATTCACCCTATTGAAAATGATTTGACTTTGTGTATAATTTGACATGGACATACAGAAGCTACCAGTTTCTGAAGTCATGAACAAAGATGCTCTAACCGTAACACCCTCAACAACGCTCATGCAGTTGATCAAACTGATGCGCCAGACCAACTCACATCTACTCCCCGTTATTGATGACGACAATAACCTGCTTGGCATCGTGAATTACCGCGGGATTCTCAACATTTTCCGACCGTTTTCGAAATCAGTCAGTGAAATTGTTGAACGAATGCCATTCGTGGAAAAAATGGATGACGAAAATCTTAATCTCGATCTATCGCCTGAGATGGGTATGCTTATTGTCGTCGAGGATATCATCAATACGAAATTCGTTGCAGTCAAGGATTCAAGCACCGTTGCCGATGCGCGCCGGCTCATGCGGCTTCATAATATCGATATGCTCCCTGTTGTCTCCGGCAAAAGGTTAGTTGGTATGCTCTCGCTTCTCGATATTCTCGTTTACATTTTCAAAGAGCGCGACATCATACAAAAGTGAATAGCCTCCTGAGCGCAGGCCTTATTTTCCTACTGGGTTTTCTCGGCGCTCGTCTCCTGAAATATGTTCGATTACCGAACGTTACGGCATTTCTTATCGTCGGTATTGTCATTGGACCTCACGTTCTGAATCTTGTTACTCAATAGATTTTCGCTGAATCAAAGTTCTTTTATTATGATGTGCTCGGACTAATCGCATTCAGC
>DAOVBK010000088.1 GCA_030670605.1 Candidatus Stahliibacteriota bacterium | reverse complement strand
TGCATTAATCCCAAATCTCCTCGATAATTTGAAAAGAAGGCTTGGGGTTCCAATCGAAATTCTCAATCCCTTCAAGAACATCAGTTATGATCCGACGCTGTTTGGTCCTGAAGGAATTGACGTAGCAGGTTCGATCTTGGCCCAGGCTACTGGTCTAGCACTAAGGGGGGAGTAATGATAAAGATCAATTTAGCGCCAACTGCAAAAAAGGGAAGGGTATCGAAGCGCAAACCGGCAGTACCTGGTCGTCCGACGGTCAAGCTACCATCAATTCAGAGTACTGTGCTCTATATTGTTGGCATAGTAATTGCCGTTCTTATCATTGTCATTGCACTGTTTCTCCAGCATAATCAAATCGCTGGGATCAACAGAAACATCCGTGATCTGAACGTCAAACTCACTGAACTGCAGGTTTACAAAGCAACCGTCGACAGTCTGAAAAAGCGGGAAATGGAACTCGATTCTCTCATTACACCAATCAAGATGCTTAACCAAAACAGATTCTTCATATCACATATTTTAGATGAAGTCTCATCACGAGTACCTGAATTTACCTGGCTTACCATTTTGAACATCAGTCAGAATGAAATGCAGGTTAAGGGTGTCACTGCATCTAATCTCCTCGTCGCTGAATATATGAACCGCCTCGAGGAATCACCGTATATCTACAATGTTGACCTGACCGTTCTGGAGAAAAAGGAAATAAAAAACACCGAGATGATGGAGTTCACCTTAACCGCAAACTGTAGTAGCGATACATCAATAGCGAGGTCACAATGAACGTGAGAGAACCAAATACCCAGAAACTACTCATCTTTATCGTCATTCTCATTTTGGTCTTGGTGGCATTCTTTCATTTCATCCACCGACCAAATAGAAATCGACTAAAGATATTGACCGAACAAAGAAACAAACTACAGTCTGAAGTTCAAGCAGCTGAAGCTGCCCGAGCACGATTACCTGAACTGCAGTCAAAGATTGCACGGTTGGAAGTTGAGTGGGAAAAGGCACAAGAGATGCTTCCTAAGGCCAAGGAAATCCCTTCACTCATCCAGCAGATTTCTAACTCAGGCGCAAAGGCAGGTGTCAGCTTTAAATTATTCAAACCCAGTGGTCCAGTACCACAAAACAACTACTCAGAAATTCCGGTACAGATAAAGGTCGAGTGCGGATACCATCAACTCGGACGATTCTTGAGCAATGTTGGTAATCTCGCACGTATCGTCAACGTACCATCTGTCAAAATCAAACCCGGTAACAAACGTACAATCGAAGCAGACATGAGTGCAATCACCTATACAGTTCAAAAACAAAAGGGGGTGGAACGTGTTGTCCCACGTCGTCGGTAGTCTCTTGTGTATTGTAGTTTTACTAAGTCAGCAACCTACGGAACCCGCACCCACTCCCGAGGAATCACCCATTCCAGTTGAAAAGTGGACATACAGACAGGCTGGTAGACGCGACCCATTTGAACCGCTCGGTTTGGAGTTGAGCGGCAGTAGCATGGTCAGTCACCTCAATGTAGAGAACCTAACATTAATTGGTATCTTGTGGGGTGATAGAGGACATATCGGACTAGTCAAAGATGGTGTTGGCAGAGGGTATATCCTCAGACCGGGCGATCGAGTCGCTAGCGGCAAGGTCGGTCGAATTGACAACCAGGGTGTCACATTCGAAATTACCCATGCCGGGGTCGTAACTAAGTATGAACTGAGACTCCAGAAAGAAGAAAGGAGGTAATATATGAGGAACGTAATGATCCTCGCATTAGTGATTTCTTTGGCAGGTGGTGCGGTCATCAAAGATTTAGTCGTGGTCCATGAGGGTATGAACACAAAGATCATTGTGAAAGCAGATGCACCATTCGTTGCCAATTCGTTTTCGCTGAGAAATCCGCCACGAGTAGTAATTGATTGTTCGGGTGTAACGAGCACACTGACCGGCAACACGTATACAGTCAACAGTGGTGGCGTACAAGAAATATCAGTCACTGGATTTGCTGAGCAACCTGATCTCTTGAGAGTTGTTAGCACGTTAGAAAGTGACTACTCCTTCCTAACGCTCCCTGAAGGCAATGATTTCTCTGTGACCTTGCTCACGAATCTCGCCGCCTCTTTCCCAATGTGGCAGGCATCAGGTTCAGCCGTTGCAGCAGCTCCAGCACCAGCAACAGCAGTACCGCCGCAAACGGCACGACCTGCTCCGGTTGCGACCGAACGACCGTTCTCCTGCGACTTTGAGAATGCAGACCTTTTGACCGTACTCCGGGCAATTGGTGATTACTACGGTGTCAGTGTCGTTGTTGGCAAAGATGTAAAGGGAACGATCACTGTCAGGCTCCATAATCTCCCGTGGCGTCAGGCACTTGACGTTATCCTCAAAGCCTCTGGATATGCATGGCGAGAGGATCCAGGTGGAATTATCAGGGTCGACACGGCGGATAATCTTGAGAAGCAGGATTATGACCTCCCAGTCAGTTCTAAGATATACAAGCTCGAATTTGCCGACCCGAAAAAAATGCTGGACAAAGTGACGGCAATGCTTTCACCTAAGGGAAAAGCAAATGTTGATGAGCGGACTAACTCAATTGTCGTTACAGAAGTAGACCCTGTTCACCGTAAGATCGAACAGCTGGTCAAACTCCTCGATACATCAACCCCGCAGGTTGAGATTCTCTGTAAGGTTGTTGATGTAGAGGTGACTTCAGCTATCGGACTCGGCATTGATTGGACACTACAGGGTCTTGAGTCCCGCTTGTTGCGTGCGGACATTGATGTTAACCCAGAACCACAGGTCGTTGGATTTGGCAATTTCAACGTTGCCACAGTTCCGACCCTTGCCCAGATCAATGCAGTGATCGCGATGCTCGAACAGGAAGGCAAGGCAAAGACCATTTCTGCACCACGCATCTCCGCGGTTGACAACGTGAAAGCACGAATTCTCGGCGGTCAGCGTTATGGAATCCCGACACGCGACATATCTGGCAACACGGTTATCGAATTCTATGAAGTCGGAACAATACTTGAAGTCACTCCGCACATCAATTCGCTTGAGGAAATCACGATGGAACTGCATGCCGAGGTCAGTGAACTAGACCGCGCATCAGCCCTTGCTGGAAGGCCAATTATCACGACATCTGAGGCAGATTCAAAGGTTCTTGTTAAAGATGGAAACACAGTGGTCATCGGTGGCTTCATCCGCAAAAAGGAAACACAGTCAGTGAGCGGTATACCACTGCTCAAGGACATTCCGTTGATTGGCTGGCTCTTCCGAGAAACACAGTCATCATGGGAAGACCGGGAGTTGCTGATTTTCATTACGCCGACAATAATAAAGACATAAAAGAGCGCAATCAGCAAGCAACGTTTATTGCGCGACGCGCCTGTTTTCGATGAGGATTGTTGGAGGTAACGCTAAAGGCAGGCGTCTCAAGGTCTCAAAAAAGGGAACACGGCCGACAAAAGGTTTCGTTCGAGAAGCTGTTTTCAATATTATCAGTCCTTTCGTACACGATTCCCTTGTGCTCGATATTTTCGCCGGGAGTGGGGCACTTGGTATAGAGGCACTTTCGCGCGGCGCAAGACACTGTGTCTTTATTGAAAGAAAAGCAAAGGCATTAACCGCTAATATCGTACAATTGTCAATGGACGAAACCACGCACGTTATCCGCGCTGACTTCAGATCAGGTTTGAGCCATTTGAAAGGGCAACAGTTTGATATCATCTTTCTTGACCCTCCATACAGCAAGCACTATGTTGAAAAAGTTATCGCCATTGTCGCCAAACAGCAGCTCCTCAGAAAAGATGGTGTCATTGTTGCTGAACACGCTCCCGAAGAATCATTCACAGTACCGGAAGACTACTCGATTTACAAGAAAAAGCGGTATGGTGACACATGTATAACGTTCATTGAACATGGATAGCGCAAAGAACGCTGAACGCCTGTGCAGGCGTCCGCAGAGAACGCAAAGATTGATCTGCGATCTCTGCGAGTTAATTCTGCGGTCTCTGCGTAGCCAAACAAAGTGAGGCACAATGAAAAAAGCGCTGTATGCAGGCACATTTGACCCAATAACGTATGGCCATATTGATGTGATTTCACGGGCAACAAAGATATTCAATACTGTCCTCATTGGTGTGAGTGCGGGTCCTAAGAACACATTTTTCATACAAAAAGACCGCATCAGGATTGCCCAGCAAGCGCTCAGTGACATAGCGAACGTAGAAGTTCTCGGTTTCTCGTCACTCCTTGTTGATTTTGCAAAGAAGCAAGGAGCAACGACAATCATCCGGGGTATGAGAGCAGTATCTGATTTTGATTATGAATTGCAATTAACACTCATGAACCGTAAGCTTGCACCCGATATTGAAACCATATTCTTGATGCCATCCGAACAGTACATTTTTATCAGCTCATCGCTTGTTAAGGAAATCGCATCACTCGGTGGCGATATATCTCACCTCGTGCCTGATATCGTCGCACAAGAATTGAGAAAAAAGCTGGGCACATAGCGTATTATCGCCCCGCCCACCTGTGATGGGCGCGGGCTCGCAGGATCATCCCGCCACTACCTGGAGGGATTTGCAGTACCGTCCCGCCCGTGTGACATGGGCTGAACTCGCAGCATCGCTCGTCTGGCGATGCACTCACTAGAACCGCAATACAGCAAACAAAGCGATCCTACGAATGCCTGAAAAGCATGATCCTTCGAAGCTCCATCAAGGAGCTGATACAACCTGCACCATCAGGGGCAGGATTGACACTTAGGTTAGATTTATTATAATGTAAGGTATGAAATTTGTGGACCAGGCCACCATCACGGTCAAGGCCGGTGATGGTGGCAATGGGTGTTTATCCTTCCGTAGAGAGAAATTCGTACCGAGAGGAGGACCAGATGGTGGCGACGGAGGTGATGGCGGTTCTGTTTACCTCCGTGCAGATAAGCATCTTCAGACACTATACGATCTGAAGGTTAAGCCACATTACAAGACTCGTCGTGGTTCTCATGGCAAGGGCAAACGGATGAGCGGCAAGAGGGGCACCGATATATATATCAGAGTACCACCTGGGATTGTTGTCGTCAATGGCAAAAACACTATCGGTGAACTGCTCAATCACAACGAAACACTACTCATTGCACGAGGTGGCAAGGGCGGCAGAGGTAATTATCGCTTCACGTCTTCAACAAACCGAGCACCTGATCATGCTGAGCAGGGTACACGGGGAGAAGAAAAAAAACTCCAGATCATACTCAAACTTATCTCAGATATTGGGCTCGTTGGCCTGCCGAATTCTGGGAAATCAACGCTTCTCAATGCAATGACGCGCGCCCGCTCTAAAGTGGGTGACTACCCGTTTACCACACTCAACCCTCATCTCGGAATGCTTAGGGATGATTACAAACGCATTATTATTGCTGACATGCCAGGAATCATTGAAGGTGCCCATCAGGGTCGAGGACTGGGACTTCAGTTTCTCCGTCATATAGAAAGAACAAACCTTCTTATCCTCGTCATTGATATTTCTGCTCCGCAGCCATTGAATCATTATGAATCCATACTGGAGGAGTTCAAGAACTACAGTGGTGAATTGCTAAAAAAACCACGCGTCATTGTGTTCAACAAAGTTGACTTGATGAATACGGTACCAGAATTTACACTGGAGGAAAAAGCCTTCTATGTTTCGGCACTCAAAGGCCATGGCATACAAGAACTTGTCACGTATTTAAAACATGAAGATACGATTAAAGCACGATAGCAAAGCAATTTTACAGCTGCTTAAAACCGGTAACATCAAACGCAAACTCAAGATACTAGAAAAACTGGACGGTGTTAACGAGAGAGAAAACATCAAAATCCTCTTTAAAATATTGGAAGACACATCATGGACGTTGAGAGAGAAAGCAGCAAGACGGCTTGCGCAATACGGCAACCGTGTTGTCCCCCGTCTCGAGAAATTGCTTGCGCGCGGTTTCTGGTATACTCGTGCGTCTGCGTCTCTCACACTCGGCGAAATCGGCAACCTCAAGGCGCTCGAACCAATCATTCACCTGTATCTCAGTGATGAAAACCCAACCGTGATCAAGGAAACCTCGACCGCACTGGTCAAACTGGCAAAGCGCGATCCACTACAGTTCGCTGAAAGACTTGAAGAAATGGAACTCACTAATTTTCAAGAACAACGAGTTCTTCGGGTCATTGAGGACCTTGACCAGGAAACGCACGCAATTATTCTGGAAGAATTGGCGCATGAGTGAGGTGTTTGATCTTGTTGACCTTGTTTCAATCAGTAAACTAACAGAAAACAAACTTTTCCACCTCCTTGAACATTTCAAAAGTCCGCAGGCGATAAAAAGAGCAGATTTTACGTCGCTGAACTCCATTGTTGGCATTGGCATTGCTCGCTCGATCAAGAAAATCGGAACCGAGAGTGCACGGACAGAGCAGTATGAATTGCTGGATAAACTCAACGTCACGGTGATGCCGTATTACTCTGAAAGGTACCCTGCATGGCTCAAGATGATTGACCACTTTCCGCCGGTGTTATTCATACGGGGTGAAATCAAACCCGAAGATGAAATATCTCTCGCAGTCATCGGAACACGTGGCGCAACTGTTTATGGAAAAACAATTGCTGATACATTCGCAAGTGCATTTGTAACTGCTGGTGTGACTGTGGTCAGTGGCATGGCTCGGGGCGTAGACACTGCGGCACATCAGGGTGCGCTCAAGAAGAGCGGTCGCACAATCGCAGTCTTGGGATGTGGCATTGATATCTGCTATCCGCCAGAAAACAGAAAACTCATGGAGCAAAT
>DAOVBK010000213.1 GCA_030670605.1 Candidatus Stahliibacteriota bacterium | reverse complement strand
GATAGTCAAATCATTGATGTGACTATGCGACAATAGGGCGATATGACAATTGGACTAATAGATATCCGCAGAGTAAACTCTGCCACTACAGATCTAGTCCTATGGTCGGATAGTCGGATTGTCCACTAGTCAAATCATTGGTGTGACGATACGACAATAAGACGATCGGACTAATGAAACAGTCCAACCATGCAACCATCCTAACCATTCACCATTGGCTACTCGCCATAAGCTATATGCCATCAGTGGTCGAGCTTGCTCAATTTATGAGTCTTATCGTCTGATTGTCCGATAGTCTGATAGTCAAATCATTGATGTGACTATGCGACAATAGGGCGATATGACAATTGGACTAATAGATATCCGCAGAGTAAACTCTGCCACTACAGATCTAGTCCTATGGTCGGATAGTCGGATTGTCTGATAGTCATAAATACGACCATAAGACCATAGGACTATAGGACAATCAGACTAATAGAATCAACCCTGGAGACATAGCTCTATTGTACAACGAATTGAATCGTCCACATGCCTGTTAACGATATGTTGACCACGGACAGATCTTTTGACACGGCATACCACTGTTGCACGTGTTTCCTTTTTTACGCGGGGATTGAAGCTATGTCGACGAGTGTTACGAAATCTTTCCCAATTACGACGAACCTATCCTTTTACGAAATTGAGTCGTAAGTTGGTCATGCGATTCTGAATATCTTTTTTCTGCTCTGGCATGAGTTCGTTTTCAGAGAGCTTAAAGAGTGCATCCATTGCATCAATCGCTAGTTTTGCCTGGCTTAGGTCTTTTTCGTGCTTCTGTGTTTCTGGATGCGCGATGAAATCCATGAACGCCCAGGCTTTACCCTCTAGTGAGAGTATTGTGAAGTAGACATAGTCCCTTACTTTGATTGGTTCGCTGAGCAGCTGTGCTTTTTCTTCTGTTTCCCGATCTGTTTCCTGCGGTTTCTGTTGTTCTTTCTTTTCTTCGTTTTCTTGATTCTGTTTTTTCTCGTCTGCTGTCTTTTTTTCTTGTTTGTTTTCTTCAACCATACGGTATTATAGTGGTGTTAGTGACGAAGTCAAGTCCATCACCGTAATCAAACCGTAATCACTGTAATCGACGATAGTGAAGCTATCGTTGATAGTAGTAACAACACGCGCGACATACCGTGAAGAAATCGCGCTCGCGAATCCGTTTCCGTAATTCTCTCATTACATCATTGTTCCAGAGCTCCCGGAAATTGGCTGCATGGCAATTGCCAACCACATAGTCAGGGCAGGACTCCACGTCTCCATTGGGTAGTATTGTGGCGGTGTACCACATTGCCTGGCAGGCGCCATGATACAACTCCTTAAATATTCTGTCATGTGTGTAGTACGCTCTCAGTTGTTCGGGACGCAGCCGCGGAAATACCTCGACGGGAATGCGGCTCGTCTTCTGCAGCTGTTCAAGGGTTGATGCAATCTGCTCGTAGTCTTCAGGTACGGTACATGGGACGTCTGCGCTGTGCCAGTAGTTCATGTCCCGTCCGAGCGTTTTCCTGAGCAACTGGGCGTGTGCACTGAGCGCCTCGGAGCTGGCAAACAAAGGGTGTAGTAATTGTACGCTTTCTGCATGTATCCGATGAGCAATATCGAGGACTGCACGGTTCGCATCCGGGTTGGTGAGATTGATCATTGAATTGATTCTGATAACCGGCAGTGCTTGTTTCTTGAGTGCACAAAGTTTGTGTAATCCTGCAATAACACGGTCATACGTACCCGGCACCCCTCGAATCGTATCGTGAATATCTTTCGGTCCATCAATTGAAACATGAATTCTATTGACATTCATGCGAACGATGTCTGCGGCATGTTGTTCTAAGAACGTCCCGTTCGTGGTAATAGTGAGAAACAATTCGCGTTGTTTAATCAATGCAATCAGATCGAAGATATGTTTGTACACAAACGGTTCACCACCCGAGAGATGTATGCGTGGTTTGAATTTCTTTATTTGATGAATGATCGTGCGCCATTCTTCAACAGGCATTTCTTTATGTTGTGGTCTCAGTTTTTCAAAACACATTGAGCAGTTCAAATTACAGCGGTCGGTCGGATATATATTGATGGACTCGGGTGGAGCAGACTGCGCACCGAGCATTGTACACAAGGCATAGCTCAGACGGGAGCTTAGTCTGCGCCAGACGAGAGCCGGCGCACTGGGGATGTTGTTTGTCAGAGTTTTTAGTCTACGTGCTATCTTTTTCATGTGCTATGATTTTCTAGCGACCACTGTGCTGTTTGTGCGAGAACACGGTCGTTGCATTTGGCAAATTCCTCAAGAACTGGTATTCCGGCTTTATCAGAGGTGCCTGCCAAACACAGGAGAGCATTTCTTTGAATGGCCTTGAAGCGTATCCAGTGTGCTGTTACTTGATTGTTCGGATAGCGCGCACGGTAGTCCCTATCATCCATTGTGAGTATTTCGAACAGCGGGAGTGACGAACCGACATACCCGACATCAGTACGCGGTTTGTACGGTTTGACCTCAGCATTCTGTGGGCAGACGTCCTGGCAGGTTGTACATCCATACAGGCGTTTTCCCCAGACCCGTGCAATCTCTTCGGGGATGATACCAAACCAGTTGGTAAGTGCTTGAATGCATTTTCTGCGGTCGATCACATATGGCGCAATGAGTGCTTTGGTCGGGCATGCCTCCATGCATATTGTGCAGTCGCCGCAATCCAGCGATAAAGGTGGATCAGGTTCCAGTTCGATATCCGTCACTATTTCACCGAGGACAACCCACGAACCGTATGTTGGATTGATGATAATACAGTGTTTGCCGTAGTATCCTATCCCGCACCGTTGGGCAATGGGTTTTTCAGCCAGTGGTCCATTGGAAAAAACGCGGTACTGAGCGCCTGTTTCTCGGTTGAGAAATTGAGCGAGTTTATTGAGCCGTTGTCGAAGGTCTCGGTAGTGATTCCTCCACGTATAGCGCGCAATGAGTCCATGCGGGTTGCCGGGTGTGCTCCTATCAGGAACCTCATCGGTGAGGTAACACTGGCATGCGGCAATGATTGAGCGGGCATGTGCGAGCTTGCTGTGCGGGTCGCAAAAACGCGTGAGATCTCGTCGATGCCAATGTTCAGTTCCCAGATAGAGTTTTGCTTTTATTTCCTCGGCTATTTTGGTGCATGCATCAGTAAAAGGTTCTGCCTGAGCGATTCTGATTTCATCAATGCCCAGGGTTCTGCCATACGACTTGATTGTATCAATAGTAACCACAGGAGGGTTTTCGGGTATGGTTATTTCAGAAGAATTCCGAGCGGGAAGAAGACAAGATATCCAATAACGAGCAGTAACGGCGCAAGGACGATGTCGCCTGCTCGCAAGAGAATGAAGCCAGCGGCAATGAAAATAAGGCCGATGCCAAAAAACAATGTGTTCTTTTTTGACATTCTCACATCAAGTGAACGACTCTGTTTTTTCTCTTTTTTCTCTTTCTTCTTGGCTTTCTTTGCCATGCTACAACTCCTTATACTTGAATACTATTCGGCGATTTCCGCCAGTTTCACAAATTCACCACAGTGGATACGAAGAATATGCGCAACTTTCTTAACTTTGATTATA
>DAOVBK010000118.1 GCA_030670605.1 Candidatus Stahliibacteriota bacterium | reverse complement strand
CCTCCTCTGCGGTGAATTGTTCACGGTGGCGTCCGTTTGCAGATATGTGTAGTATATACCAGTACTCTGAGGCAGTCAACAGCAATGAAAAATCATCACCACAAATTGACTTTCCATTCTGGGAGATTATACTTTTGCGTAACTTTATGACACAAGCTTCGTCACTCATAGTGAAAGAGAAAATCAGTGATGATAAATTTGATCAGATCATCGCGCAGGCAAAGACCAATGATGCTGAGGCGATCTTACCGATCATGTTTTTTACTACTGCGGGTTCAGAGGTCATAAAGCCCATGGCATCACCGATTATCGGCGGTCTTTTTACCGCAACCTTTACCAATCTTGTCCTTGTGCCGGTGCTCTGCAGCTGGATACAAGAAAGACGAGTGACAAAAGAGAATAGCACAGACAAAAAACGATAACTACATTATTTGACACGCGAGCAAAACACTGTATAATAAAGGTGGAGGCAATCATGAAGTATGGTTTTGTAAAAAAAGTATCTGTGAACTTTGATGACGCGTTTACAAAGGTCAAAGAAGAACTCAAGAAAGAAGGTTTTGGCATACTCACGACGATTGACATGCAGCAGAAGTTCAAAGAAAAACTCGGTATTGATTTTCCCAAATATCTTATTCTCGGCGCGTGCAATCCTCCACTTGCCCATAAGACTATTTCTGCTGAGTGGGACATTGGGTTGCTACTGCCCTGTAACGCAACGGTATATGAAAAGGACGGCTCCGTTTATGTCGGCATTATGAAGCCAACGCAAGCAATGGCAGCCGTTCAGAATGATGATCTGCACAGCATCGCACAGGAAGTAGAAATCAAGTTAAAACGTGTATATGATAACCTATAGGAGGATACCTATGAAGAAGTTGCTATTATTTACTTTTTTCCTGCTGCTGTCCGTCTCATGCTACTCCCCTGGACACATGAGAGATTGGGGGCACATGCACTACGGTTTTGGAGGCGCGCTGACGTGGTTGCTTGTGGCGGCAGTTGTCGCTGTGGTTATTTTCCTCATAGTGAAGGGTTCGAAAGCTGGGGGAGAGAGTGAAGAAACACCGCTTGAAATACTCAAAAAACGGTATGCAAAGGGCGAAATATCAAAGCAGGAATTCGAAAAGATCAAAAAGGACATTACATAGAGTAGTATTACAGAATCTTCAGACGACCCAGTCTTTCTGCCAGAGGTAGAACGAGCCGGTAATCACGACGGTTATCTTTTTCCGAGGCAGATTTTTCGCGTACTTCAGCACCGTCTTCACAGACGGTGCAATCACAGTATTTTTCTGAAATCTTTTAGCAGCCGTAAATATATCAAGCGGGTCACGTGCCCGTGGATGTTCTGCCTTGACCAGAAAAACAGTTTGTGCCTTTGGAAAGATATTCTTAAGACAGTACTGAATATCTTTGCCTTTGCTACTGCCGAATATCAAGAAGAAATTTCTTATTTTGAACCGGGTCAGATTTCTCTCAAGCGCCTCGAATGAATCTTTATTATGTGCGCAATCAAAAATCACTATTGGCTTTTCCGTCTGTTCTCGAAAAGTGAGGCGCTTCGGAGAAACGACATCGAAACGCCCGCGCAGTTTTGTGTTTCGTATACCCTTTTGAATCGCACGTGTCGGAATGTGAATACCCTGTTGCCGCAGTACGCTCAATGCACTGAGTGCAATGAGCAGGTTTTCTATCTGATGTTCACCCGCAAGTGGCAGGAATGCGCTAAACGTTCCAAGCTCACCGCGTACCCGGACGTGGCTGCCCACAAGGGAGTACTTCACAACATCGATGCGATGCGCTTTGTCTGCGGACACGAGATGCGTTTTCTTTGCGCGTACGACCTTTTTGATCACCCTCTCGACCGCTGGTCTCTGTTTCACGGTGATAACAGGAACGCCGTGTTTGATAATACCTGCCTTTTCACGAGCAATGGCAGCGAGTGTCGTTCCGAGCAGCTGCGTGTGGTCATATCCGATTTTCGTAATGATTGAGAGTAGTGGCGTGGTTGTGTTGGTCGTGTCGAGCCTGCCGCCAAGACCTGTTTCGAGCACGTTACAATCAGTTCTTTTCCGCAAGAAATGCAGGAATGCAATGGCAGTGAGAACCTCAAAGAATGTCCGTGCCTGATGCCTGCCCTGTATGTGGGGTTTTAGTTTCCTTATGTAGTATTCCAATTCACTATTTGCGATTTCCTTATTGTTTATTTTTATTCGTTCGTTGATTCTTTTCAGATGGGGAGAGGTGAACAAACCGACTCGGTACCTAGCCGATTGGAGAACTGAAGAGATAATCGCAGCGGTAGCGCCCTTTCCTTTGGTGCCGGCGATGTGTATGACATGCTCTAGTTTTTTGTGCGGTGAACCGATTTTTGTGAGGAATGCTACAAAATCGGCAAGCTTGTAATCATACCCTGGTGTTTTTTCGTAGTCAACCAGCGAACTAAAGAATGCTTCAGGATTCACCGTGTCCCAGCGATTTGAGATGCATGGTAATGTCTATTGCTCGTGCTGAGTGTGTGAGCGCGCCGACAGAGACAAAATCGACGCCGCAGTCAACATAATCAACGATATTACTTTGTGTGACACCACCACTCAATTCAATCTCTATTTTCCGGTTTTGCTCTCGGATTGTCTGTACTGCCTGTTTTGTCTGTGCAGGAGTCATGTTATCGAGCATGATTCTATTGATTTTGAGTTCAAGCGCCTCATGTAGTTCATTCAGTGTTTTCACCTCAACTTCGATAAAGGCACGCTTTCTTTGCTGCCGTACAGCGGTGACCGCCTGTATCAGGCTGCCGGCAATCTCGATATGATTATCCTTTATGAGTACCATGTCGTAGAGACCAAACCGGTGGTTATAACCACCGCCGGTTTGTACTGCATACTTCTCCATTATCCGTAATCCGGGTAGGGTTTTCCGCGTGTCGAGCACCCTGATTTTTCCCTCGGTTGCATCAACACAGTGTTTCGTGAGGGTCGCAATGCCGCTGAGATGCTGGAGGAAATTGAGCGCAGTTCGCTCTGCTTTAAGACACGATGCAGCTGAACCGACGACCGTTGCGAGTGTTACACCTGGCGCGAAATCCTCGCCGTCTTGTACTTTGATCTGGAAATCGATGTTTTCATCTACCTGTTGAAAGACCATTTGTGCGATCTCAATGCCACAGAGAATGCCGTCCTCTTTTGGAAAGATGACACCGAGTGCCTTTACATTCGGCGCGACGATCGCATCGGTCGTAATATCACCCCGGCCGATATCTTCCTGTAACGCCGCCTTGACGATTTTGCGAAATGCTCTTTTTTGTTTACTTTCGCGAATGCGTTTTGCCTTGATGTTTCCTCCCTTGTTTCATCTCTAACCGACGCTTGATCGATTGTATTTTATCGCGGATTTCTGCTGCACGCTCAAACTCGAGTACTGATACTGCTTCTGCCATTTCTTGGTACAGAGCCCCGAGTTCTTCAATGGTGATATCCTCTTTGCTGCTCCGTCTGAGGCGGTCAGCCACTGAGGTTGCTCTGATGATTTCGTCCTGTGTTTTCGTGATACTCTGTGGTGTGATATTGTGTTTTCTGTTGTATTCGACCTGCTTATTCCGTCTTCGTTCCATCTCCTGTATTGCGCGCCTCATTGAATCGGTCATTTCGTCTGCATATAGAATAACCTCGCTGCGAACATTACGTGCTGCCCTCCCTGCGGTTTGAATGAGTGACCGCTCGCTCCGTAAGAACCCTTCGCGGTCAGCATCGAGAATGGCAACGAGCGCAACTTCTGGCAAGTCGAGGCCCTCGCGCAACAAGTTGATGCCAACGAGCACATCGAATTCACCGAGCCGCAGTCCGCGTAATATTTCGACACGCTGCAGAACATCGATCTCCGAGTGCAGATACTTGACCCTGATGTTGAGTTCATTCAAGTACTGGGCAAGGTCTTCAGCCATTCTTTTGGTCAGTGTCGTTACAAGAGCACGTTCTTTGTTGCTCACCCGTTTTTGGATTTCAGCGATAAGGTCATCGACTTGATTCTTTGCCGGCTTCACGGTGACTTTAGGGTCAACGATACCAGTTGGCCGCACGATCTGTTCAATGACGCCGTGTCCAGAACGTTCTATTTCCCACTGACCTGGCGTAGCTGAAATGCACATTGCTTGATTGACGAGTCCGAGGAATTCCTTGAATTTCAGTGGTCGGTTTTCCAGCGCGGATGGCAGCCTGAACCCATAGTCGACGAGCGTGAGTTTGCGCGAGTGATCACCTTCATACATACCGTTGAGTTGTGGTATTGTGACATGCGACTCATCAATGACTATGAGAAAGTCATCAGGAAAATAATCAATGAGACAGAATGGTCGCTGACCTGGCGTTCGGCCGGAAAGGTGCATCGAATAGTTCTCAATGCCCGAGCAGTATCCGAGCTCGAGCAGCATTTCGATGTCGAATTTCGTTCTCTGTTCCAAGCGCTGCGTTTCAAGAAGCTTGTTTTGTGCTCGGAAGAGTGCAAGCCGTTCCTGCAATTCCTTCTTGATGCTTTTCACTGCCTCTTCGATCCGTGGCTGGGTCGTGATGAAATGCTTGGCTGGAAAGATCACAATGTTATCCAACTCTTCCTGTACATGGCCAGTAGTTGGATCAAAGATTTGTATTTTGTCGATAATATCATCGAAGAGCTCAACCTTAATGCCGTGTTGTTCGTCAGCGGGGTGGATATCAACCGTGTCACCACGGACCCTGAACGTACCCCGCGCGAATTCGATATCATTTCTCGAATACTGGATGCCGACGAGCGAACTGCACAATGAATCGCGGTCATGTGTCTTTCCTTTCTCGAGGTACACAACGAGTTCTTTCACTTCATCAGGAGAACCGATATTGTAAATGCATGAAACCGATGCGACAATGATAACATCGCTTCGTGTGAGCAGTGATGAGGTTGCTTTGAGCCTGAGCCGCTCAATTTCCTCGTTGATTGATGCATCCTTTTCGATATAGAGGTCAGTTTCTGGAACGTATGCCTCAGGTTGATAGTAATCATAATATGAGATGAAGTATTCGACTGCATTGTCCGGAAAAAACTGCTTGAATTCAGCGTACAGTTGTGCGGCAAGTGTTTTGTTATGTGATATGATTAAGGTCGGCTTCTGGATTGATTCGATGACATTGGCAATGGTGAATGTTTTACCGGATCCGGTTACACCGAGCAATGTCTGGAATTTGTTACCCTGTTTGGTGCCGTTGACCAGTTCTTGTATTGCTTCTGGTTGGTCACCCTTAGGAACAAAGGGAGAATGTAGTTTAAAATTCACGTTTTAGTATACGGTACGAAAAAGCCTCGACTGAAAGTCGTAACGTCTGATTATACGCGGTCAATGTCTCGTCGGTGATACAATCGCGATACGTACCATCCCATGCCGGGAGCTCCACAAATGCTGTTTTGTCACCACAGTT
>DAOVBK010000009.1 GCA_030670605.1 Candidatus Stahliibacteriota bacterium | reverse complement strand
TGAATGTATTGTGATGTTGGAATGCAAGGAGTGTCGTCGGACAGAGTATCATTGTTTGTTTGCCATCAAGAGCCGCTTTGAAGGCAGCACGAAGCGCAATTTCTGTTTTGCCGTAGCCGACATCACCGCAGATCAATCGTTCAGCAGGTTTCGGCGTTTCCATGTCATGTTTGACTGCTGTGATAGCGCTCATCTGGTCCGGTGTTTCTTCATAGGGGAATGAACCTTCGAGTTCTCGGAGTTCTGATGTGTCTACAGAGAACTGAAATCCTTTATCCTGGGAACGTCTCGTATACAGGTTTAGAAGGTTTATAGCAAGTCTTTCTGTTGCTTTCCGAACACGGGATTTCGTTTTGAGCCACACTTCGCTCCCGAGTTTTGAGAGTTTCGGCGGTTTTTCTGTTGTCGCAACGTAGCGCTCCAGAAGGTTGACGCGTTCAACGGGCAGGTATACTTTATCAGTACCTGCATAGTTGATCTGTAGACATTCGACAGTACGGTTTTCTACATCGATGTGTGTGAGACCTTTGAATTGACCGATGCCATACTCTGAGTGTACAACATAGTCATCTTCTTTCAATCCCATGAGGTCGTCTATGAATAGGCCTTTAAAAATTCTCTTCTTCCTCCGTATTCTGCCGAATATTTCAGTCTCGGTGAGATAGATAATCTTCTTTGCTTCATCGATAAATCCACGTTCAAGGTCGAGTTCGTGGGTTTCGACATGTCCGAGCACCGCCTGCAGTTTTTTTATCACATCTGCTGACGATAGAAGGAACAGGTATCGATAGGTTGCGCGTCCAATGTCTTCTCGCAGTCTCTTCAGATCTCCATAGTAGCTGAAGGCAGGGGTCAAACCGTAATTAATATCTCCTTCATCTGAGAATATGATGCACGGGAGCGTAACTCTGACATCATGGTCAGACACGACGATAGCATCGTCATGTACGAGTACGCTCAAGGGTTCTGGGTCGTCCATGCGCGCGAGCGTCAGGGTTATTCTCGGCAGTGTTTTGACTGATCGTTGTGTTTGTACATCAAACATCCTGATCGATGCAATTGTATCTCCCTCAAATTCAATTCTGATAGGCTCGTGTTCAGGTTCAAATATGTCGAGTATACCGCCACGTATTCCGTATTCCCCTGCGTCCTCAACAATGTCCTCGTGTGAATACCCGGTGAAATCGAGCCGTCGTACGAGTTCATCACGATTGATATCAGCGCCCTGTGTGATTGTGTATTCTGTGAGTTGCTTCAGTGCACGGTTCAAGGATTCCTCTGACGTCACTAGGATTTTTGCATCATGATAGAATGGATGTTCCTCGCTGATGCGTACTGTTTTAGCAACAATTCTCTTGATTTCATGATAGAGACCATTGATGTTGTTCAGGGTAGTGAGGAACAATACCTGTGGTTGTTTGTGCGCCAACGCAGCTACATACAGAACAGAGGATGAACCAGCGAGTCCGCCGATTCGCAGGATCCTCTTGTCTCGGACTGCACTGAGTGCGTTATCTATGTCAAAGATATCCAAGATACGCATTGAGGTTTCTGCGTGCTGGTAGCGGTCTTACTGCGGAATCTTCTCTGTTTTCGAGATTGCGACGCCGAGTGCAATGGAGTTCAGTTTCGTCTCTGGTGTGTCCGCCCTCGAGAGCATGATCACCGGTTTGCGGGCACCAGCGACCATACCAGCAGCTTTGGCTCCGGCAAAGAATATTAACCCTTTTGCCCAAATATTCGCTGCAGAGATTGATGGCATCAACAAGAAATCTACGTCACCGGCAATACTACTCTTTATCTTTTTGTGGACGGCTGCTTGTTTTGATACAGCAACATCAAAGCCAAACGGACCTTCAATAATGCAATCCAGTATTTCTCCATTTTTGTTGAGCTCAGCGATCTTCACGGCATCAACAGTTTCTGGCATATCTGGATGAACTGTTTCGCTTGCGGCGATAAGTCCTATCTTTGGCTCAGCGATTCCCAATGCCCGCATCGTGGTGACAGCATTGGTGATGATATCAATACGAATCCTGAGATCGAGTTTTGGATTCATACCACCATCGGACATGAACACAAGCTTGTGATACCCAGGTATTTCGATTACTGCGATGTGACTGAGTATCTTGCCAGTCCTCAACCCCCATTCTTTGTTAAGCACACCCTTGAGGAATGCCGCTGTGCTGATCATTCCCTTCATGAGGAAGTCACCGTTTTTTTCTGCAAGTATGACTGCACGCTTCATAGCCTTATCATCACTCACATCATGGACTTCCGCAGCATCGTAGTCAAGCCCGATGGTGTGTGCGTGCCGCGCGATCTGTGCCGCATCTCCGACGAGGACCGGTACGATGAGATCGAGCTCGTAGGCCATTTTGATCCCTTCAAGCACTGTTTCATCTTGCGCCATGACGACAACACACCGTCTCTTGCCCATTTTGCGTGCGTGGTCAACGAGTGCCTGAAAAGATTTCATTCAGATGATCGTCTGCAGAACCTCAACAAGCCTCTTATTCTGTTGAGGCGTGCCGATGGTAATTCGCAGTGAATGAGGAAGGCCATATTCAAGGATAGTCCTCACGATGATACCCCGTTTCTGTGCCTTCTGAAAAATCTCCTTTGCGTCGTGTTCAAAATGTGCTAAAATGAAGTTGCCATACGTCGGCGTGTACGCCACACCGAGACGTTTGAATTCCTTGTACAAATATTCTTTTCCTGATTCATTATTTTCAATGCTTCTCTTCACGAACTCGGTATCATCGAGTGCCGCAGCTGCACCGATCTGTGCCAATTGGTTCACATTGAATGGCAGTCGCACTTTCATGAGTGCCGCTATTATTTCTTTGTTGGAGAAACCGTAACCCACCCGCAAACCGGCAAGTCCGTATATTTTGGAGAAGGTATGGAGGATGACGACATTGTCATATTCCGTAAGATAGTCCATCGCATTCGGATACTCCGAATCCTCGATATACTCTCGGTACGCCTCATCGATAACAAACAGCACATGACTCGGGACATTCTTCACCAAACGATCCAGGTATTCTTTGGTGATTATGGTTCCTGTCGGATTGACTGGATTGTCGATGATGATAATTTTGGTTGCACTGTTGATCGCATCAGTGATTCCTTTCACATCCTGGTCATAGTTTTTGAGTGGTATTGCGACTCTCTTCCCTCCAAAAATCTGACTGGCGATCTTATACATGATGAATGAAGGATCGCCCATGATGATTTCATCACCAGGATTCACATATGCTTTGAAAATAAGCTCGATGAGTTCCACAGAACCGCTTCCAGTGATGATGTTTTCAGTTGCGAGCCCGAATGTCTCGCTCATCTTGTTCTTCAGATAGTAGCAATTGTCATCAGGATAGAGGTTTACCTCATTGATTTTTGCGTGCATTGCTTGAACCGCCTTGGGCGATGGTCCGAGAGGATTTTCATTACTTGCTAGTTTGAGTATTTTCTTCTTAATACCGAGTTCTCTGACAACTTCTTCGATCGGTTTGCCAGGTTTATAGGGTCGGATATTCTGAACGAAATTACGTAGTTCAATCACAAAAAGAAGTATACTCACAATTCTGACAAATACAAGGGGAAATTGATTGTGAGTGCATGGTCAGAATGTGACCTTGACGCTTTGCGTAGTCATGATTATAGTCTCATTATGAAGAGACTGCTTCCATATTTATGTCTATTCTTTTTGGCGCTGTCGTGCTCGGCGAAAAGAGATGCGCTCTGCACCGTGCCCGTCCTCACTGATTACCGGCTCCACTATCCAGATAGAGCACTCGAACGCGGGTTGGAGGGAACGGTCGTACTGCGTCTCGTTGTGAAGGAAGATGGGAAAACAGAGGATGTTCAGATACATCGATCTTCAGGTTTCCTCCTGCTTGATTCTGCTGCAATAAGAACTGCTGAGACATTCATTTTCTCGCCGGCAGTGGTTCGCGACACGCCAACACGGTCACGTATCATCTTGCCGGTTGAGTTTAAACTGACCGGTATGGATTTCGAGACCTGGATAACTGAGGTCGCGGTTCTCCAGGAAAAGATCAAGCGCAGTCAGAGTAGCAAAGACATTGAAGAATTGTATAACCTCTACAAGCGCCTCATCTATTCGACTCGTTATGAGGCAGACATGGATGTCAATGCGTACATTGAAGATGCGGTAGAGACCGAGACTGCCGACGTGTGGGGTGGCTATTGGTCTGCCTATCCTGCTGCCGTTCTGCTTTTCATTGATATCATGAAGCGATATCCTGATTCCTTCACGAGTCTTCGGGCGCAGGTTGATTTTAAGAACTACATGGAGGAAGAAGCAATCAGGATTCATCGGATACTATCGCAGTCTCATTCGCATACACTCATAAACCGATTGTATGATGCAGTCGGCAACTAACAGGGAATAGTGAATAGTTGAGAGGGGAGAGACATGACTCACGTCATGGCCTATTGCATATTGCTTATGGCGGATGGTTAACAATGCAACAATACAACTATCAAACCATCCAACCATTTCATAGCTAACGCCCAGAGCCGAAAGCCTAAAGCCTGAATGAAGTGCCTGAATTGACACAAAGACGAATCTCTATATAATGATACGAACGGCATTATCAGTCTATTACTGATGCGTGTGGCAGCTTGTTGTATGCCAGCACGATGCCGGTGTCGCGTTCCTAAGTGAATAGAGAAAAGCATATGTCGATAAAACAAAAACGCATCTGTGTAACTGGTGGACGTGGTTTCCTCGGGAGTCATATCATCAACATATTCAAACGTAAGGGGTATGCGCACCTTTTTTCTGCTGACATTGATGAGTATGATCTCAGATTAGCCGCAGACATCAACCGGATGTATCAAATTATCAAACCTGATATTGTTATTCATTGTGCTGCGCGTGTTGGTGGTATCGGTGCAAACAGAGAACATCCTGGCGAATTTTTCTACGACAATCTCGTCATGGGTGCCAATGTTTTGGAATACGCACGGAGATACGGCGTTGAGAAATTTGTGGCTATTGGAACCATCTGTTCATACCCAAAACATACACCGGTACCGTTCAAGGAAGAAGATCTATGGAACGGTTATCCAGAGGAGACAAACGCACCGTATGGGCTGGCAAAGAAGATGCTTCTCGTACAGTCACACGCGTACCGCCAACAGTATGGTTTCAATTCGATATATCTCATGCCCGTAAATCTGTACGGTCCTGGCGACAATTTCGACCCTGCGACCTCCCATGTTATTCCCGCCCTTATCAAGAGATGTCTTGATGCGATTGAACACGGGCAACATGAGATTGTTGTGTGGGGAACTGGCTCTGCATCGCGTGAATTTCTGTACGTTGAGGATTGCGCAGACGCTGTTTTGCTCGCAACAGAACGATACAACGGAGCCTCGCCGATAAACATAGGCGCAGGATTTGAGATCACAATCAGAGATTTGGTTCAATTTATCATCTCACTGACTGGGTACATAGGCACGATTACATGGGATACTTCGAAGCCTGATGGTCAGCCCCGGAGAATGCTTGATACTTCAAAAGCTGAAGAGGCATTCGGCTTTAAGGCAAAAACGGATTTCGAGATTGGCTTGAAGAAAACGATCACCTGGTATCGTGAGCATCATACGTAAGAAATTGTCTGAATCACTCTGACGCAGACATGACCGGCATCAATCTCCAGTCACAATTGAGGCGAAACATCCTTTCGGGTTCATTCACGGCGGCAATTGGCATACTCGTCAGCATTGTCGCATATCCTCTATACCTGTATTTCCTTGGTGCTGAGCTCTATGGACTGTGGGCGCTGCTCAATGTTGTTATATTCTTTGGTTCGATAGGCAATATCGGTATCGATGAGGCGATCATCAAGTATGTCGCAGAAGAATATGAGAAAAAAAACATGGCCGGCGTGATTACGTACATCTCGACAGGACTGAATCTTCTGCTGATCAATGGTATTATTATCTTCATTGTACTAAGTCTATTGGAGAATTCTCTACTTCGCCTTCTTAACCTCGATGCCATTCATGCCGTACTCTTTCACAATCTCTTTCCCTATATTGTTGTTCTCTCGATATTTGTCCTCGTTGTCAAATATGTAAATGCCATTCTTAAAGGGCTCGGGCGTTTTGATCAGGCAAGCTACATTTTGCTCATCGGCAGAATCGGTGGTGTGGCTTTTGCGATCATCTTTCTCATGTCTGGACTTGACATCTGGGCGCTCTACTGGGGGCAGGTGATTTCGTTCGCGCTCGTCATCATCGTGAGCAGTCTTCTCATCACTCATAAGATCGGTTTCTATTACAACCCGGTGAGATATAAAGGACGCTTTTTCATAAATCTACTCACCTTTGGCGGTACCATGACTGTTTCAAAGGTACTCGCCATGTTGCTTGAGCCGTTTATCAAAGTTACCATCACACGATACATTGGTCTTGCTGAGGTTGCCTATTTTGAAATAGCTGACAAAATCGTACGGCAGATCAGAAGTCTGTTTGAACGCGGTGTCAGTGCTGTTATGCCGGAGGTGAGTAGACTTCTGGCCGCAGCGGGTGATGCGACCAAGAGAGTTTTTTCAGTCATGAAGAAACTGAATAGAATGAATGCTCTTGCCGGTGGGTTGCTTTTCCTTGTTCTGTTTATTGTTGCTGGTCCTGTTCTGAAGCTATGGCTCGGTGCCCAATATCACCCGGCGATAATTGTCGCATTCAGGATCATCCTTGTCGGCTACGTCTTCAATCTGATGTCAGTGCCATCATACTATTTTTTCATGGGTGGTGGTAGGGTTGTTTTTTGTTTTTTCAATCACTTTATCCAAGCGCTTATCAATGTTGGTCTTGTCGTCACCCTGGTACTACTGGATGCGGTGACGTTTGATCGTGTTATGATTGTCTACTCGTGCGCAGTTGCTCTTTCTGCCATCATTCTTATGCTCATGTATCACAGGACCGTGAAGCAGACCACGTCTTAGTGATGAACATCAAGCATTTAAGAAGCGCATTCGACACGGGGAAAGGGCAATACTATGCGTTCATGTTCATCGTTACTGTCATAACAGGGATTATCATCTCGTTTGGTATATTTACGGCATTGCAGACAGTGCTCCTCGCCGGCATCGCATTCGTACTTTTCTTTATTTCCAACAAACCACATGTTATTCTCTATGTCGCACTTCCGTTGATGTTTATACCTCTCTCACTCGGTACGCTGTTTCACCTTCGGATAACGTGGGCGGCAGAACCACTCATTCTTATTCTTTTTCTCCTGATTGTGATGCGGAATATGCAGACGAGTGAACGTGCATTTGTTCTATCACACAAGAATCCATTTTTGCTCCTGATTTTCTTGTATGTGATTGTGTTGGTCGGTAACTATTTGCGTAACCCCCTTCCTGCGAGTTCGGCACTCGGTATGGCAGAAGAGATGGGCGGTATACGGTTCTATTATGAGAAAATACTGATATTTTCCCTCAGTCTTTCCGTTGGCTACCTTGCAGAAACGCAAACGTCTTTTCGCCAGAAGTTCTTCAACCTTATGCTCATCATGGCTTCGCTCGTGACCGTCATCGGACTGCTCATTTTTGTCTGGGATTCACTGTATGTTCTCATTGAGAACTTAATCGTTACGGACGTTTTCAATAATGCATCATTGTTGACCGGTCTGTGGAAGAAAGCAGTTGATCCATTCACCGGTGCATTGAGGAATTCGGTCCTGTGGGTAACGCCGTTTGGTGTCTTGTTACTTCTTGCTGGTGTTACATCAATCAGCAAACCGGCAAAAACAGTACTTCTCGCATTATTTGTTACTGGCCTTGTATTGAGCGCCACACGCAACTTTTTCTTTGGCATACTGTGTGCGCTACTCGTGTGGGCGATTCTAACACATAACAAGAAAATGATCATTGTGCTTATCATCGTCGGGATTGTCGGTTTTCTCTTACCTGGCATCGGCCTTCTGACCAAACAGTTCAGGAGAATCTTGTATTTCCCCGCAGACGTGGAGCGATTAACCTCGTTTCGTTATGAGCTTTTTAGAATCTACTGGAGATTTTTCACACAGCATCCGCTTTTTGGTGTCGGTGTCGGTATGACCGAAATTGAACACGTTCCTGCAGCATCTCCAGAGTATTTTCTCCAGCAAAATCTGCGTTTTGGCGGACACGGTTTTTTCCTCGGCACCTTATACACACAGGGCATTATTGGTCTCTTACCTTTTGTACTCCTGTATGTGTTAACGGTCAAAATTGGGTTCGTTCTTTTCAGAAATGGGCAAGATAATAGTATCAAGGCGCTTGGGTTACTCGCCGTCATGTTTGTCGCATACAGTGTTATTCCTTTCTTGGTTGGGGGCAGGGAAACCTACAATCAGTTTTTTGTGATCGTCGGGCTCGTTGGTGGTACGTATGGATACTACAAAAAAACATCTGAAAAAGACACATAATCCCCTCGTGTCGATAATCACGCCTTCACTGAATCAAGGTCAGTACATTGAACGTACACTTTCGAGCGTGCTTAATCAGACCTATAGAAATATCGAGTACATTATTATGGATGGTGGTTCGACCGATAATACACAGAATATTCTCGACAAATACAGGTCTGACCCCCGGTTATCGTGGTTCTCAGGTCGCGATAAGGGACAGTACGATGCAGTTAACAACGGATTCCTGAAGGCGCGTGGTGATATTCTTGGATGGATTAACGCGGATGATGTTTATACGGAGAGTGCAGTTGAGAAAGTCGTTCATGTCTTCCAGATGAAACCCTCAGTGGATATAGTATATGGACGGTTGTATAGTCTTGTCGAACAGGGCACGTACACCAGAATTCTTTACAACAGGCCGTTTTCCTATCAGTGGTTGAGACGGTATTGCTTCACAAACCCGAGTGCGACATTTATCCGGGCTTCATTGATTCACCAAGAGAAATTCTTGATCGACACGGCAGTGCCAACATTCGGCGACTGGGATTGGTTTCTGCGGATGGCAGAGGCAGGGAAGCGATTTTACTATCTGCCAGAGATAATCACCGGTTTCAGGGTACATCCTGCTTCACGCATTATGCGGATGGACAAGCGCATGATCCGCAAAGAACGGCGTATGATCACTCGTAGACATAACGTCGCCCTGGACTATATAAATCTCTGGGTTGACATTATCATACCGGTGTATGAGCGTCTGCAGAACGCACAGTTACTCATAAGAAATCGAGAATGGCGTGAGATTTTAAGGAGGATGTTAAGCGCAACGTCATTCATCTTCATGCATGCCAAAAAAAAACTGTAGTATAGCATGAATTGTGGTAACCGTGAATAATAAGAACAGAGTGCTGCACATATTATGGTCTGGTCGTGCCGGTGGGGCAGAGCGCTTTGTCCATGATATCGTCATCCACGCCGACACGACGAGTTTTAAGCACGACGTGTGTTTCCTGTCCCACGGTGGTTCATTCGCAGCAGCAATGGAAAAAAAAGGTGTCAAGACATATTGCCTTAACATGAAAACTGGATTTTCGATTGCCCGGGGTGTCCGCATTCGTGGTTTCATCAAGCGAATAGCACCACACATCATCCAGAGTCATTGCCGGAACTACGTTGCAAACACAGTGATTACACAGATGACCGCACCAAAGAAAGTATACTTTGAGCATGGCAGTGACTTGATTGCACAAAATCAGAATCGAGAAATCCATTTTTACAACAGGATAGGTCGTCACTACGATCTGATTATGGCGAACTCGCATTATACAAAGAATAGGATTCTCGAGTTGACTGGTGTTGATGCACAGAAGGTTATTGTTTTCTATATCGGGATTGACCATGAATTGTATCATCGCGCACATCGCGATGATACACTGAGACAGAAGCTTGGGTTTACTAACAAAGATACAGTCATTGGTACGATTGGCAGACTTGTTGAGCAGAAAGGTATTGATGATTTTGTCATGGTCGCAGCAGAGCTCGCGAAACTACACAGATCATGTCGCTTTGTCGTCGTCGGCGAAGGGCACAAGCGTGCTGAGCTTGAAAGAATGGCGAATGCCCATCATATTGATGTCATGTTCCTTGGCGAACGGCTTGATATTCCTTCTATTATCAGTACCTTTGACCTTTTCCTCTTCACCTCGAAGTGGGAGCCATTTGGTATCGTTGTCCTTGAGGCAATGGCTGCTTCAGTTCCCGTTGTTGGATATTCTGTACCGGGGATGAAGGAAATAATCGACCGAGGAGGCGGTGTTCTCGTCAAGAAACGTGATCCACGGGTTCTTGCGCGAACCGCAATGAACATATTGACCAATCGGGAACAGTATGTAAACTTGCAGCGCGCAGGCCTGGCAAATGTGCGAGCCAGTTTCAACATAAGAAAGCGAATTAAAGAATTAGAGGCTATATATTCGAAACTATTGTCCACAACATGAAAATTCTGCTCATCAATAAGTTTCTCTATCCACGCGGCGGCGACGCACTGTGCACGCTCGATACGGGCAGGTTGCTCGCGCACAAAGGTCATGAGGTTTTGTACTGGGGCATGTCGCATCCTTCTAATCCTGCATATCGTCACAGTGATCTGTGTGTCGAACATGTCGATTTCAATCATGTATTAGGACTGCGTCAGCGTTTAAGAATCGCGTGTAATATTTTGCACTCATATGAAGCACAGCATAAGATTGAAAAACTCATACGACGCGAAAAACCTGATATTGCTCATGTTCACAACGTTGCCCACCAGATATCGCCCTCAATCCTACCGGTCTTACGTCACCACGGGATTCCAGTCGTGATGACACTGCACGACTACAAATTGGTGTGTGCTTCGTATTTGCTTATGGCTCATGGAAAGATCTGTGAGGCATGTGCCAATGGAAGATATCACAAATGCTTTCAGAAACAGTGTGTTAAAGGTTCGCTGCCGAAGAGCCTGCTTAATACCATCGAGATGTATTTTCACCACACCATTAGACATATATATGATTGTGTCAAAACATTTGTCTCACCAAGCCATTTTCTCAGAGATAAATTGCATGAAATGGGATTTCAAGGGAAAATTGCGATTCTACCACACTTTGTTAGTACGGATGATTATGACCCGTTCTACGGCAGTGAGGAAGAAAGCCTTGTGTTTTTTGGCAGGCTTTCTCATGAAAAAGGTCTCGACGTCCTTCTTGAAGCAACCGAGGAAACGTCAGTTCAACTCAAGATTATTGGTGACGGTCCACTCCGGCATTGTCTTGAGCAGAGTGCCGCGAAGAGGAAAATGAAGAATGTTGTGTTTGTTGGATACAAGACAGGGTCTGCTCTACATAGCGAGATTAGAAAGGCCATGTGTGTCGTTGTGCCGTCAGAATGGTATGAAAATAGTCCGAGGGCAATACTCGAATCATTTGCTTTGGGGAAACCGGTGATTGGTTCACGAATTGGAGGGATTCCTGAGCTCGTGAAGGATGAAGAGACCGGTTGGACATTCCGTACTGGAGATGCGCACGACTTGAGAAACAAGATTCTTTCTTGTTTTGTGAAGAAAGCAGAACTGCTGACAATGGGGAAACGTGCTCGTGATTTTGTCGTTGAAAAACACAATCCGAGTGTTCACTATGAACGTCTGATGGCCATCTATGAAGATGCCATGAGGTCGTAACCATGGAAGCTGCGATAATCACAACCTACCGATGCACGAATCAGTGCACAATGTGTCACATATGGAGACACCAGACAAAGCGTGAACAGGAATTTGAGCCTCGTCTTCTTACGAAACTACCCCAATTGCGTTTCGCCAATATTACGGGCGGGGAACCGTTCCTGCGGGACGATATTGCTGATATTATCACTGTCGTGAAGAAAAAGTCATCGCGGGTTGTCATTAGTACAAATGGTTTCTTGACCGACACTATAATGAGCATTATGGCAAAGCACAAGGATGTCGGAGTACGCGTCAGTATTGATGGAATGCCTCATACGAATGATGTACTTCGAGGTAAGAAGCACTGCTTTGACCACAGCTTGCGTACACTTATGGAACTCAAGAAAATGGGACTTAGAGATATTGGTGTAGCAATCACGGTGTCAGACAGTAATGCATCTGACATGCTCGATCTCTATAAAACTGCGAGAGTCTATGGATTCGAATTTGCGACGGCTGTGGTTCACAATTCTTACTACTTTCACATACACGATAATCGTATTACAAAGGAACGCGACGTAGTCGACGCATTCTTCAATCTCATTACTGCTCTCCTGCGGACGAACCGTCCCAAGAATTGGTATAGGGCGTATTTCAATTACGGACTGATAAACTATGTGTTGGGCAGACCGCGACTACTGCCGTGCGGAGCAGGAACTGATATGTTCTTTCTCGATCCCTTTGGTGAGATACGGCCGTGTAATGGTATGGCGAGTGACGACAGGATGAATAGTATGGGAAATCTCAAAGAAAAACCATTTGCAGACATTTGGAATTCATTGCAAGCACAGAAACTGAGAGAGCGTGTGAAGACATGCCCACGGAATTGTTGGATGATCGGTACTGCTGCTCCGGCGATGAAAAAGAACATTGTGACGCCAACTATTTGGGTAGTAAGAAACAAACTGAGGTCTATCCTCGGCAAACAGTGGGTTCGGTCATGAGAATATTCGTCGTTGGCACGCGAGGTTTTCCGAATATTCAAGGGGGGATAGAGGCTCACTGTGAGCACCTGTATCCTTTGCTCGCAGAGCGTGGCGTTGATATTACCGTGTTCACGCGGTCACCCTACATCGCCAAGAATGAACGCAGGGATACATGGCGGGGCGTGAAATTTGTGCATGTGTGGGCACCACGCAACAAATATCTCGAGACGCTTGTGCATACATTCATCTGTGTTATCATAAGTCGCATGAAATTAGCTGACTGTCTTCATATTCATGCAATTGGCCCTGCGTTATTTGTTCCGTTTGCCCGGATCTTGGGCTTACGTGTCGTACTAACACATCATGGACCTGATTACGAAAGGGACAAATGGGGCACGTGTGCTACGTTAGTACTACGTCTTGGTGAATCATTGGGTCTCCGATGTTCACATCACGTAGTAGTCGTATCACAGGCAGTTACGCATATGGTGAAAAAAAGGTATCCGAACAAACGCATTGCATTTGTACCTAACGGCGTCGGACAACCCGTAGCCGTATCAGGAACATCGGTTCTGCGAGAATTTCACCTTGAGCCGCAGCAATATGTTCTCGCAGTTGCTCGGTTTGTGCCGGAAAAGGGTCTTCATGATCTCATTGCAGCGTATAAACAGGTCAGAGCGGATCTTCCGCAATTAGTGATTGTTGGTGGCGCAAATCACGAGACAGCGTACAGTCGGTCACTCAGGAGAACCGCGAAAGAAGTGGAGGGTATTGTGCTCACGGGTACATTGAGAAGAAGCAAACTGTGTGAGCTGTACATACATAGTCGGCTTTTTGTACTACCATCACATTATGAAGGATTACCCATAACGCTCTTGGAGGCAATAAGCTATGGCACTCCTGTGCTCGTGAGTGACGTCGAGGCGAACCGGGAACTTCTGTTGCCATCGTATCGCTATTTCTCGTCGGGCAACAGAGAGATACTCGCGCGGAAAATGGTAGAGTTATGCAATACTCAAGTGCCGCGCAGCGAACTTGCAGCGGCAAAGCAAAGGATTACAGAAACGTACAACTGGGATCGAATCGCTACTGCGACATGCACGGTCTATAAAGAACTCTGTGATACGTAAATATGAGCGTACCATACCTGCTCGGTGATTGCAGATACGGGCAGTCATTGACACCATATCGATATTTGCTATAATCAACAAACGGGTTTTTTGTATTAGATGCAGAAATATCTTCTTATACTTACTGACATCAGCATAATCATTGTGACATTCGCAGTTGCTC
>DAOVBK010000100.1 GCA_030670605.1 Candidatus Stahliibacteriota bacterium | reverse complement strand
TTAACTGATGAACAACTATTAGAGAAAATAAAACCCCACATCATCGCGGCGGGGTTGATAACCGAAGATCAGATTACCAAACGTCGTGACTGGGTGCTTCGCATCTGTCATCTTATGAAACCACGCTTAAAAGTTATTAGTGACATCGTAGACGGTGCTGGTTTTTTCTTCACAGAGAACTATGCCTATGACGAAAAGGCACTGCGAAAACATCTCAATGATACGGCACTCTCGCTTGTTAGAGATTTCGTACAGACCTTCGAAACCACTGAGCAATTCAGCGCAGCAGAGATTGAGCAAACATTACGAACGTTTGTTAGCGCAAAGAGCATTAAGGCGCGTGAATTGATTCATCCGCTCAGGGTTTTTATCACTGGCAGGGAAGGTGGACCCGGACTTTTTGAGACGTTCGAAGTCATTGGCAAAGAAAAGTGCATTAACAGACTTAATAAGATTGTCAAACAGTATGGGGTACATCATGAATGAGAAAGAAGGCAAGGACAAAATCGGCAACCACGATATAGAGGCGTTCTTGAATCTTCCAGCATTCTTGACAATTGTTTCCTCTTCGGTTGAGGTTTTCAGAAAGGAAACCATTGGCTATCTCGTTGGTATCAAAGCCGAAGACAAATTCATTGTTGAATACGCAATACCCTATCAAACCGCGGAGAGTAGCTATGTTCACGCCACAATTGATGAAGATCGGGTCGCTCGTGTCAACGAGATCCTGAGCAATGTATCGCAAGCACTCGAATTTATCGGTGACTTTCACTCACACACCATGTTTGGAGATAGTCGGGCCACGGTCATTCCTTCAAATACGGATCTTTTCTCAACGGTGCCCGGTGAGCTGAATCTTATCTGTGCAGTCAACGTAAAGAAAAGATCGGTTAATTGGCACGAAAACAAACGAGGCATCCTGACAGGAACAATCGGGGAATACCGCATCGAGATCGGCGGGTACTATGTCGACAAACCAATGGTTGGTAAGAAGTATCAGCGTGTCATTGTTAAATGCCCAGCAGTAACTGGTATCCGCAAAGAGTAGCATGGATATCATCGGGATTGGCATTGATATCACTGAAGTCGACAGAATAAAGGAAGCCGTAACAAAACACGAACATTTCCTCAAGCGGGTATACTCAGACAAGGAAGTGCGGTTGTCAAACCGGGGTTCATTCCGTTTCGAAGAACTGGCAGGTAGGTTTGCCGTCAAGGAAGCAATTTTCAAGGCAATAAAAACAGGCTGGCGCAAAGGCGTGAGGTTCACTGATATTACGGTTCTTAATGAGCCATCTGGTGCACCGTATGCAGAGCTTGCGGGGACAACAAAAACCATTGCCGATTCCATCGGAGTGAGGAATATTTTCATAAGCATAAGCCATACAAAGAGTCTGGCAATTGCCATGGCTGTTGTTACAACATAAACAATTGTTCTAAGGAGGAGTATGAGAAGCATTGCATTCCTGTTTGACGGTCAGGGTGCATTCAGACCTGGACTAGGGAAGGACCTGTGTGAGAAATATCCCGAGGCAAAAGAAGTCATTAAGAAAAGTAGCGCCGTGCTTGGCTATGACCTGACCGACCACGTGTGGGGCAAACACGCACACGATACGAGTAGCGCAACACACATCGCGCAGCCAGCCATTAGTACAGTTTCACTCGCGTACGCTGATGTGCTCAAAACATTCGGGTTGCATGCCGGTGTTTCGCTCGGCCACAGCCTTGGTGAAATCACTGCAGTTGTGTACTGCGGTATCGTTTCCTTCGAAGATGGTATGCGGATCATTCAGAAGCGTGGTGAAGTAATGGAAAAAGGTGGTGGGCATGGCTCTATGATGGCAGTGCTCAATGTTGGTCTGGCAGATTTGAAAGAACTATGCAAGAAGGTTTCGGATGAGTTAGCCGAACCAGTGGTTGTTGCCAACATCAATGCGCCGAATCAAATCGTCATATCGGGTTCCAAACAGGGAATACAAGAAGTGGCGCAGGCAGTAGCCAGGAATCGTGGTCGCGGTATTCCGTTACGAGTTGGCGGCGCATGGCACAGTCCTTTCTTAAAGGAAGCAGCAGAAGAGTTTTCTGTTTATATAGACACAATACCGTTCAACAAACCCACGTTACCCTTTTATTCGGTTGTTGAACAGAAAATGTTGGATGATCCCGAGTCAATCAAAACGTCGCTGAAGAAACAAATGCTTGCTCAAGTTCACTGGGTTGCCGCAATAGAAAACCTCACATCACAGGGGTACACTACATTCCTTGAAATCGGACCGAGCAAAATTCTGAAAGACCTTGTATTTAAAATAGCGCCACGTGTGAAGGTAGAAACAACTGCGCTTTTTGCTGATCTGAAAGAGCTTGCCGATTCCATCGAGGCATGAAGACCGAGCCGGGACGTCCTCAGCAGTTTATTTCAGCTGTGCAAGTTTTCTCTTGAGGTAGTCGATGCGTGCAACGGGTAGCGGATCAACATTGGATTTTACCGCGCAATAATAGCTTACAAAATCACCGAGCCAGATCGCCCAGAATATTCTCTTTAGTCTACTGTCACCCTGGGGCTGTACATCGATGACAGCGCTGAACATATCAGAGATTATTCTCTTCACTATGGTAACACGTGCTCTGTTCCGTTTGTGTGCGCTTGGATCATTCAAGAATACTGCAACAATTCTCTTGTTGAGTTGTCGTGGTCGTCCGAGTCCAACAATCTCATTGTGGTTCATTTCCGGAAACACATTGACGTGAGCCAGCATTTTTGCATTTTCATTGAGCTGACACTGCCAGCGTTTTGCGACCGGCAAGAATACGTCTGAATTCGCATAGATAAGAGGAAGATGGTTGACTATTTTTGCAGAGATCGTTTTCGCTTTTGCTTCGATCTTCTTTCTTTGTTGTGTCAAAAAAGAAGCACAATTGAGGAGTGTTCGTTCTGGGTCGGTCTGGAGCAGGTGATATGCATACAGCACACCGGGGAGCGGGGTGAATAAATAGCCAAGTGCACCGCGTGGTGGCAAGCCCCCTGGAACCCGTATTTTCAGGTCGCTCTTTTTCCGCATTAGCTTCCCATTGGATGAAATCGTCACTATGCGGGCGTTCTGTCTACGCAGTTGTGTGTAGTTGTTCAATGTTTCCTCTGTGTTACCAGAGTAACTGATGACTATTGCGAGAGAACGATTATCAATGTACCCGGGAATTGAATACGCTTTGTTCGGTATGATGCGACATTCCGGATAGAGTGCTTTCAAAATTTCTCCGCTGATACCAGAACCACCCATGCCACAAATAAGCACTCGTTCGAGGTTTCCCCCACGCATTCTTCGTTTCGGTGCTAGTTGTGCTGCTTCTCTTATTTGCTGCGGCAGTGACCGTATGATATGCTTCATAACACCCCTTCGATGTCAGGAAATTTCTTGTGGATTTCTCGACGTAAGAATCGTTTCACTTCGAGTGCTGTTCTGAAGTCCAGCGCCCCTTGCGCGATTTTTTCACAATCTGGTATGGTCAGTGTTCGAAGGATCATTTTTGCAGGAGGAATAGATGCAGGATTCATTGACAGTTCATCGAGACCGAGGCCAATGAGTAGGGGAATAGCGAGCGGATCAGCAGCAAGCTCGCCACACAATCCAACCCAGATGTGCGCGTGATGACCTGCATCAGTGACCTGTTTGATGAGATTAATGACTGCTGGATGAAAGTGGTCGAAAAGCTTGCTAATTTTTTCATTGCCCCGATCAACGCCCAATGTGTATTGCGTAAGGTCATTGGAACCGATACTGAAGAAATCAACTTCCTGGGCAAGATGTCTACTCACAAGGGCAGCCGATGGTGTTTCAACCATGATACCAACCTGTATGTCCTTATTAAAAGCAGTCTTTTCAGATGCGAGTTTTTGTTTCACCTTACGCAGAATGAGATTGATACGCCGTATCTCTTCGTATGTTGAGATCATGGGAAACATGATCTTTACATTCTTGTTGACCGATGCACGGAGAATAGCCCGGAGCTGGATATTAAAGAATTCGGGATCATCAAGGCAGACTCGGATTGCGCGCCACCCGAGGAATGGATTTGCTTCATGGTATTCAGAGAAAATTTTATCACCACCGAGGTCAAATGTTCGTATGATGACGGCGTGTGGTTTCATTCTCTGAGCGAGTGCGTTGTATACACGGTACTGTTCTTCTTCGGTTGGGTTACCCCGTCTTGTAAGATACAGGAATTCCGTTCGGAAGAGACCGATACCCTCTGCACCATACTTCAGTGCGTGGGTGTATTCTGAGAAGAACTCGATGTTGGCAGAAATGTCGATATGACGACCGTCACGTGTCTTCGGCGGTAGCTCGCAGTATGGTGTCAGAGCCTCTGCCAGTTTTTTCTCTTTTTTCTTGGCGGTTTTATAATAGTTGATTCGACCGCTGCTCGGATGTCTGATGAGGATACCTCGATCACCATCAATAATGACACTCTCACCGTTCTTCACTTTGCTCATGAGATTCTTGATACCGAGTACTGCCGGGATTTCCAGCGCCCGTGTTGTGATAGCAGTGTGTGAGGTGCGGCCACCAGCTTCTGCAGCAACGCCGAGTATATTTTCAGGATTCATCAGTGCTGACTCAGAAGGAGAGATATCATGGGCAATGACAACCGAACCCACTGGGATATCGATGATTGAGCTATGTGTCAAGCCGAGAAGATTTCTCAGCACACGCATGCCGACATCCCAGATATCAGCAACCCTTTCTTGGAAGTACTGATCTTTGCTCTGGCTTAGCTTCTCGGCGTAGTCACTGATCACTTGATTGTATATGTACTCAGCGTTTTTCTTCTCTTTGACAATACGTTCCTTGACTTTCCTGGCAATTTCTTTGTCATCGAGCATCATGATCTGGGCATCGAGGAATTGGGCGAAATCTTCGCCGGTCTCTTCATTGATACGCTTCTGAATGTTTATGAGTTCGCGTTTAGTTTTTGCGACTGCCTTTTTGAGACGTTCTGTTTCTTCATGCAGATAAACACTGAGAATCGGGGTTTGAAACACTTCCACCTTTTTTGTCTCATATTTAAATGCTGTACCACGTGCAATGCCTTTGGATACAGCAATTCCTTTAAGTATTCTTTCTTTTGGCATTAGTCATGTCCCTCCAATATTTTTTTCAAGGCTTTCATCATTTTTTTCTCGTCAGCACCCTTGCAGGTGAGTACGACTTTACTACCTTTTTCACAGGCGAGTGTTAGAATTCCCATGATGCTTTTCCCGCTGACTTCTACACCGTCTTTGACGAGCGTTACATCACCCTTGAATTTCTCGGCAGTTTTCACGAACCGTGATGCGGGCAGTGCGTGCAAACCGTTTTCGTTCAGTATTGTGATTTTTTCTTTTATCATAGATATGTCCAGGCTATCAATATTAATAGAAGCATGACGACGATTATGATGATGACACGTGAGATCCCTTTGACAAGCAGAAGGATGAAGAACATGGAAAGTGGTACGATGAGGAAGTAATGTACCTGTAGCGAAATAAGAGATACTAAGAGTCCGCACGACAGTGCACCAAGGTTTTCAAACAGATACTGTACCGAGGTGAAACGTGTCAATTTAAGACAGTAAATCACATCCCAACCCCGTGAATAACCATCATGAATTCCCTTTATTCGGTGAAAGAGATGAAACACGCTATATAAGACAAGGAACGTTATCGGACCTACTATACCGAAGTGCAGAGACACGATTGTCGACATGAGGAGTAACGCTGGTCTTATTGTTTGCCAGATGAGAAGATCACCGGCAGATGCAAAGCTTTTTTCTGAAATAGAGATGAATTTCTTGATCTCTTCCGGAGTATCTTTGCCTTCATCATACGCGCGGACGGTCGCACCGATAATGTAAGAAGACATATACGGATGTGTGTTAAAAATCCCCTTGTGTGTTGCTAGCATTTTCTTCTGATTTTCCTTCGGTAGAACCATCTTGAGACTTGTCAGAAATCCTAGTTCTTGCATCGCTGCAAAAGACCAGGACGTCTGGATAAAGAAGTTGGAAAACAAAATTCTCAGAAAACGAGTAGTGCTAAGCCGCATAAGCCCCCTACGATAGTATAGACAATGGTTGAC
>DAOVBK010000002.1 GCA_030670605.1 Candidatus Stahliibacteriota bacterium | reverse complement strand
AGAACTGGGTCAGTCTACCCTACGACAATAGCTACCTCACTGTTTCTGACCTCACTGATGATGTGAGTCCTACTGGTGACCCGCTCATTAAAATCACCTATATGCGTGACGACCAGCAGTATGAGAGTTACACCTGGAATGCCGTATTCAATATGTGGCTTGGTACGAACTTCGCGATTGAACCTGACCGCGCGTACGAAATGGTCACGACTGCAGATACCTTTCTCGTGTTTGTTGGTTCAAATGATCCAGACGGGCTCATCAATCTGAATGAGAATCCGGCTAAGACTGATAAGAACTGGGTAGCCATACCGTACAATGCAGTCTACAGTACAATCAGTGATGTCACGACCGAGTATGCACCGGCTGGCAATCCACTTGTTAAGTGCACGAACCTACGCGACGATCAGCTGTATGAGAGCTATGTGTGGGACAACGTTTTCATGCAATGGGTAGGTTTCGATTTCACAATTGAAGCAGGTCGTGGCTATGAATACGTATCAACCGCAGATACATTCTGGAATCCGACAGAATACAACAGTGAGAAAGGGAACAAGAAGACGCCTTTCGTCGAAAGCGGGCATCACGGTATATCACAGATCGTAATGCGCTGTGGCGCAACAACCGAACCACAGCGTGCTCCTGTATGGAAGCACGGCGCACAGGGATATGTTCCTGCGTATGAAACTGCAGCACCCATGCGGCGTGACCCAGGTATTTCCCATGTTGTGCGTTTATACTGTGCGTCGAAGGGCTATGATGATTTCGTATTCACTGCATACAGACCGCATATGCCATATGATGTCATTACGGAAAAAACCATCGGATGCGGTATTGCGACAGATGGTGTTCGCGCTGCTCTGTGGTTTGATGTCGGTAATTTCAAGAAACCGTGGCAACATGATGAGGACGTGATACTCATCGTTGAAGCATCGGGAGAGGATAATAACTATTATTACATACAAACCATTACGCTCGACAACCGAGTGGATATTCAGGAAATTGGGACTATCGTGCTCCAACCCTTCCCTGAACTTATTCGCACAGATCGCGCAGTCCAGTGGCACCCAGTCAACAGTGAACATATTGTTGGTTACAGTGTCTATAAGAATGGAGAACGATTAAACACTGAGGTGATCACCGCTCATGCATATGCAGCGCACGATATCGATGTGAGATTTGTACTGCGCGGTGGACATGAATCTGCAAAGGCTGGTGGACTACAGAGCTTTGAGCACAACGACCTTCCCCGTGTCTCGACATTCTCATTCTCACCGAATCCGTTCATGCGGGAAACAGAAATACAGTATCAAGTCTCTGAACGAGGAAGAGTCGAGTTAAAGGTATATGATACCTCGGGGCGTCTTGTTAGAATTCTTGCCGAACAAACACATGATCCCGGGTACTACAGAACAATCTGGGATGCAAAGGATGAGGCTGGCAGAGTTCTGTCTTCAGGTATCTATTTCATAACATTTACGGTTGGCACTCAGGGTAACCATGACGGCGCCATCGCCAATAAGGCTGTTTTTGTAGGAAAGTAAGGAGGAATGATGCAGTCGTTTTCCAGAGTTGTGTTGCTGCTGTGTGCATTGTTCACTGCAGGTCTCGCGCATGACGCCCAAGCTGTTGAAATCACGCATGGCACAGACCTCGGTTCACGTATTATAGTTTCGTTTCAACTGAATGTTTATGATATCGGCGATGTCAGTATCAACAATATGACATGCTCTCGTATCAGCATACCGGGTCAGGTGACCTTTTTAGAAGAGGGTTTTCCAGAATTACCGACCATTGCTCGGAATATCATTATTCCTGATGATGCGTTGATGGATTACAGAATACTCGATGTCGAATATGAGACGCAGAAGGTCTCACCAATTGTTCCGTCTAAAGGGAATCTCTCCAGGAATATCGACCCAGACGATATTCCGTACACATTCAGCGCTGTCTATGAGACAGATGCGTGGTGGCCAACACATACGATTGAGATATACGAACCGTTCATCCTGCGCGACTACCGCGGCATGTCAGTCCGGTTCAATCCGTTCCAGTACAACCCGACCACAGATGAACTCAGGATCGCGAGACGTGTTGTTGTTGAGCTCTATGCAAAGGCACAGGGTGGGGCAAATGTCATCACGAGCAAGAAACAATCAGTGACGCGGGAATTCGCATCTATTTACGATGAGATTTTCTTGAATTTCGGAGAGACCCGTTACGATTCTCTTTCAGAACGGGCAGGCAGGATGGTCATTATCACGGCTGATGCGTACATAAATAATCTCGATGATTTCAAAGAGTGGAAACGGATGAAGGGTATTGAGACGAAGGTCGTACCGATTTCGTCAATTGGCAACAATACGACAGCGATCGCGAATTTCATACAGAATGAATATGATGCTGGTGACCTTGTATGGGTACTGCTCGTCGGTGACGGTAACGAGGTCATACCCGGCGTAGGAACCATTGGCACTGCCTATGGCAAAGATGCAGACCCTGTGTACGCTTACACCGCAGGCAGTGATTACTATCCCGATATCTTTATTTCCCGTTTTAGTTCGCGCAGCGGCAATGCCCAGAACATCGACAAACAAGTCAGCCGTTCCATTGAATACGAGAAATCACCACAAAGCGCTGACTGGTACTATGTTGGCCTCGGTGTTGCGAGCGCACTGACCGGTGGTACTGGCTATGCGGATTCGACGCGCATGAACTGGCTCCGTGACTCACTGCTCGCATATACCTATACGACAGTGAACAAAAGCTATGACTACTGGGGTACGACCGCACTCATAAAAGGCTACATTGAAGCGGGAACGAGTATCATTAACTATATGGGCCACGGCAGTGTTAGCGGCTGGGGCAATGGCGGTGGTTTCCATACATCAGATATCAATAATCTCAACAATCCATGGATGCTTCCCTTTGTAATTTCCGTTGCATGCGTCGTTGGTAATTTTGACGGTTACGACTGCTATTGCGAAGCCTCGGTGACCGCTGGTACCGTGAATCAGCCAGATGGTTTCCTGGTACACTGGGGCTCGACTATTGATCAATCATGGGTACCACCGTGCATCGGACAGGAGGGAGCAGTGAATCTCCTGACCCACGATAAGAAAAATACGTTTGGCGGCATGTGCTTTAATGGCGCGTGCTACATGATCGAGTACTATAGTGGTGGCTCAGCAGGTGTTGAAATGGCACAAACCTGGCACATCTTTGGTGATGCATCGATCCAGGTAAGAACAGACATGCCACAGAGTATGTCGGTCAGTCATGATCCGTCGATCAATGTTAATCAAACAACATTTGATGTCAGTGTTCCGGGTGTACAAAGTGCCCTCGTAGGACTCTACATCGATACATTGCTCGTTGGCCATGGGTACACCAATGCATCGGGCAACGTCACTATTACACTCGACCCAGCGCCGAGCGAAGCAGGCACAATGTATGTCACGGTAACTGCATATAATAGAATCCCCTATCTCGGATCGGCGCTTATTGTCGAGGGTGACATCGTACCACCTTCCACACCATTTGTGGTTGATGTTGCAAAAAGAAAGAGCAGTATTGATATCACGTGGTTGGCGGTTACTGACGATACACTCGATAATCCAGAAACAATGGATTGCTATATTGTTTACCGAAACGCAACACCAGACTTTGTGCCCAGCAACTCAGATTCCATTGGTGTTTGTATACATCCAGATACGACGTTCACAGACGACAATGCGCTCGGTGACGGACAGAACTACTACTATCTCGTGAAGGCAGTTGACCAAACCGGAAACAGAAGTGCGAAGTCGAATATGTCATATGTATTCTCCAAATTCTTTAATGAAAATCCTGATGCAACGGACAAGAACTGGGTCAGTCTACCCTACGACAATAGCTACCTCACTGTTTCTGACCTCACTGATGATGTGAGTCCTACTGGTGATCCGCTCATTAAAATCACCTATATGCGCGAGGATCAGAATTATGACAGTTGGATATGGGATCCTGATTTTCAACAATGGCAAGGCACAAATTTCATTATCTGGCCAGATCGTGCCTACGAAATGGTGACCATTACTGATACGGTATTGACCTTTGTCGGCTGTAATGACCCTGATGGACTCGTATTCTTGAACGAGAATACATCACCACCGAGAACTGATAAGAACTGGGTGCCAATACCGTACAATGCAGTATATGAAACCGTGAGTGACATCACTGATGAATACAGCCCTGCAGGCAATCCGCTAATAAAATTGACAAATATGCGTGATGACCAGTTGTATGAAAGCTATGTGTGGGACAACGACTTCACGCAATGGGCAGGAAATGATTTCACTATTGAAGCGGGTCGGGGTTACGAGTTTGTCACCGTTGTTGACACGAGTTGGAATCCGACAGAGTACAGCAATAGGGTAACACGCGATCGTAGAAATAAGGCATCGCCGCGTGCACGACGTGATGGGTCACATGCCGAAATCCTCGTCGGAACCGCAACAGAACCAGACCGCGCGCCGCAGTGGATAATGTACGGTGAGCAGTATGTTGTGGCGTCAGCATCAGAACATAACATTAACGACCGCACAGCCGGTCTCTCCCACATTGTCCGTATGCAGTTCGTGCTTCCTCAGATCGAAAACTGCTCTTTTGCAGCCTACCGGCCAGAAATGCCGTATGATGTACTCACTGATAACATGGTTGGCTCCTGCATCATGCGCGATGATGAGCGTGTTGTGTTGTGGTTTGATGTTGGTATTTTCAAGATACCATGGCGTGTCGGAGAGCTGATCGTTGTGCTCATTGAAGCATCGACACAGACACAAGACTACTATGCGGTCACGGCGGCTGTTCTCGAAGAAGACGTAAGTGTGCAGAACATCGGTAGGCTCGTCGTCAAACCAATGCCACAACCAGATTATACAAACGGTGCAGCACGGTGGCAGACGAGCACCAATGAAGCTATCATCGGCTATAGTGTGTATCACGAAGAGCAGCGCCTCAATACTGCACTCGTGACCAAAGGCTATTTTGTTACAGAAACGGATATTGAAATACGGCCCGTTATTGCAGGTGGCTATGAAGTAAAGGCATCTGGTGCACAGAGCGAGCTCATTGACGATGCGCCCCTTTTACCGGCAATGACAATTTCGCCAGTGCCATTCAGGAAACACGTGACCGTATCATATCAGATTTCACAATCGGGATGGGTAGGCATCAGCATATACGATGCGGCTGGTCGGTTGGTGCAAACACTTGCCTCAGGCAGGTATTCTGCTGGTTATCATTCGGCAACATGGGATGGCGCAGATGCTGCAGGACGTCCAGTTCCTGCTGGTGTCTATTTTGTCACGTTTAAAACTGACACCTACCAAGCTGTTGAAAAAACCATACTATTGAGATAGCCGTAGTTAACACAACACAGCTGCATACAACAGATAAAAGGAGATAGTGATGAGAAATATCATCATAGTAACACCACTACTATTTTGTTTTGGCATTGCCGCAGAAACAGTAGTGTTTGAAAACAACTGGACTGACAAGCCACTGTTCAATCTTGTCAGCGAATCCCCGTTAGGTTGTGAGATCATATTTAGCACGCAGGAGATACTCATTGATGACGTCACGATTGACGGTCAAACAATGCAGACAGTTGGTATTCCAGGTATTTTTCTGGCCAATGATGCAGGTGCGCCGAACCTTGCTGGCACAGCGCGCTACATTGCCGTGCCACGCGGCGCACAGGCACAGGTTACAATACTGGATGCGCGCACAGAGATATATCGTGCGTTTAACATCGCGCCAGCACCGGTGATTCCGCTCGACACTGATGATTCACCACTATGCTATGAGAAAAACATGAAAATCTATAGCCGCAATGCATACTACCCTGAAACACCGGTCATGCTCTCTGAACCACGCACGATTCGTGGTGTCGATGTTGTACTGCTCGGTGTAACGCCCATGCAGTATAATCCAGTGACAAAAGAATTGATCGTTTACAAAGATGTTCATGTGAGAATAGATTTTATCGGCGGTACTGGTCGTTTTGGCGAGGACAGGTTACGCAACCGCTTCTGGGAACCGATTCTGCAAAACCAGTTACTCAATTATGCATCTCTTCCGGAAATCGACTTCTACTCTGCTGACCGCATGAACGCCCGCGACGGCTATGAGTACATCATCATTGTACCGGACGACCCGGTTTTTGAGGCGTGGGGAGATACAATAAAGCACTGGCGCTCCTTGCAGGGCATTTCTTCAGAGGTCTTCACGCTCACTGAAATCGGTGGAACGGACGAGAACAGAATTAAGGTGTTCTTACGTGATGCCTACAATACATGGAATCCTGCACCCGTAGCGTTTTTGTTGCTCTCTGACTATCCATCGTCCGGCATGCGAACCTATGGTATCACTTCTAAAAGTCTGGACCATCCGTACTCAGGCACCTATGTGTCTGACAACTGGTACGCAGATGTCGAAGAAACGGGTAACGACACACTGCCTGAGCTTCACTATGCCCGAATTTGCGCACAGGATGAAGCTGATTTAAGTACGATAATAAACAAATTCTTGAGTTATGAGCGCGCACCATACACGGCAGCGAACTTCTATGATGAACCGCTCATTGCATGTGGCTGGCAGACTGAACGCTGGTTTCAGCTATGTGCCGAAGTGATCCGGGGATTTTTCATCACTGCATTTGGTAAAAACCCAGCGCGTCAATATGCCATATATGCTGGCACACCAACACCGGGCGGTTCATGGTCAACCGCGACCAATACATACACCGTTGTCCACTACTGGTACAATGTCGGTTGGCTTGAAGACACACTGAATCCGTATGATGCATCGTGGTGGAGTAATGGCTCAAGTACCGGCATAACCAATGACATCAATTCCGGTGCCTTTCTTGTGCAGCACCGTGACCATGGTTACGAAGAAGGCTGGGGTGAACCACCATATTCAAACGATGACCTGGATAATCTGACCAATAATATGTACACCTTTGTCTGGTCGTCCAACTGTTGTACTGGTGAATACGACTGGTACTCAGAGTGCTTTTCCGAGAAATTCCACAGGATCGACTATGGCGCGCTCGGTGTCAATGCCGCGTCCCAGGTTAGCTTTTCGTTTCTCAATGATACGTATGTCTGGGGTTGCTATGACGGTATGTGGCCTGAATTCGACCCCGGCTATCCTTCTTTTGAGATGACTGGCTATGATAATCTGAGACCGTGCATGGCGCAAACCTATGGCAAATACTATCTTGAGGCATCAAACTGGCCCTACTATGACGACCTCAAACCGGTCACCTATGGTTTGTTTCATCATTTTGGCGATGCCTTCAATATACTGTATTCCGAAGTTCCCCAAAATCTTTCGGTCAGTCATGACCCGGTCATCTTTGCTGGTGTTCAGTCATTCACCGTGTCCGCGAATGACAGTTCAGTCATTGCCCTTACTATTAATGGTGAGATTATCGGTGTGGCGGAAGGCACAGGTGCACCGGTCAGTATTAGTGTTTCTCCATCGCCAATGCCTGGACAGACCATGAAGGTAACGGTAACCAAAGCAAATTACTATCGCTATGATGTAGATGTGCCGGTCATATCAGACGGTCCCTATGTCTATGCGAGTTCCAAAATCATTGATGACAGTTTAGGTGGTAATGATGATGGTTATGCAAATCCCGGAGAAACGATCGATTATGGCGTGTGGGCAAAGAATATCGGTACACAAGATGCATACGGTGTGTACGGTTATTTCTTTACGGACGACCCATATGCGAGCATAACAGTCGATTCAAGCTGGTATGGTTCTCTGGCAGTCGATGATTCAGCACTCTCGAGTCCGTACTATGAACTGACAATCGGTAATAGCTGTCCGAACTGCTACACCGTCATCTGCACCCTGGAATTCCACGATAGCAACGATAGTATCTATGTTTCATTACCAACAATCCTCGTGTATGCACCAATCCTGACGTATCAGAGCGTCAGTGTCGTGAACGACGATAATGCCAATAATCTGCTTGAGCCCGGTGAAAGCGCGGATCTCATTGTTACCATTGCCAATGAGGGCGGCGCAGTTGCCGAGAATGTGACAGCAACCTTGACGACGACATCACCGTATCTAGTGGTCACGGATGATGCGGGCAGTTTCGGCACGGTCGATACCAATACCACGAGTGACAATACGGCTGATCCATTCACAGTTGAAGCTGATGATGCGGCGGCGTACGGAAGCCTCGAAGATATGTCGCTCATTGTCCAGGCAGGTGTCTACGTTGATACGCTCACGTTCACAATATGGATAGGCCAGTCTGTGCCATCTGATACAGGCTACTATTACGCATACTATGCAGGAGGTACCCACCCGCGCTCGCCGGTTTTTGACTGGATCGCGATTGACTCAACCCAGTCGCAGTATCCTGGCGTGTCCATGAATCTCAGCGATGATGTGACAGTACCGATGCAGTTACCATTCACCTTCCGTTATTACGGCATTGACTACGACACTATTTCGATCAGTTCAAATGGATGGGTCGCCATGGGATCAACGTACGATACTGACAACACGAATACACACATCCCTAATACCGATGGCCCAGCACGAATGGTCGCGGGCATGTGGTGTGACCTTGACCCGGGTAATAACGGTGCTCCGAGCGACGTGTACTATTACTATGATGCCCAGAATCACTGTTTTATCGTTGAGTACTTCCGCTGTGAACACTACCCGAATGGTGATGAAGAAACCTTCGAGATCATACTGTATGACCCATCATACTGCCCAACGCCGACATCTGACGGTGAAATCGTCATCCAATATCTGGTGTCTTTGCAGCAACCAGGTATGACACTCGGCATTGAGAATAGTGCGGAAAATGTTGGTGTTGAATACTATTTTAATGGCACGTATGATTCGCTTGCTGGGGTGGTAACGGATTCGTTTGCCATTCTCTACACAACATATCCTCCAGAACAAACCGGCATTGAAGAACAGGAAGCACTAACACCATTGCCTTTGCAGACACGGCTCAGTCGGTTCGCACCGAACCCGTTCATGCAAACGACCGCAGTATCGTTCCAGATAGCGCATTCAAGCACGGTCGAACTGAAGGTGTATGATGCAACAGGACGGCTTGTGCGCACACTGTCAGACGGTGTCTATGAACCAGGTCATTATACGGTGAACTGGAATGGAGACGATGCTGTTGGCAGGACAATACCTGCTGGTGTTTACTTCGTACGCTTCACTGCCTCAGCACGAGGCTCTGGTGACGAGTACATAAAAGTCAACAAAGTCGTGTTCCTGCGTTAGAGAAATGGGGTCAGGCCTGATATTTGGGCAATTCTCAACGCATTGAAACTCAAAATCATCCAAATATCAGGGTCTGACCCCAATGTCAGATTCGAGGAAGAGGGAATTATCGATGGTCCAACGCCTAAAGCCAAAAGCTTAAAGTCTATTTGAGAGTTTCGATGTAGTGTTGGCAATGTATGAGTGCCGTGGCACCGTCACCGCAGGCAGTGACGACCTGCCGAATAGCATCAGAGCGGATGTCACCCGCGGCATATATACCAGGCACTGATGTCTCTAGCTTCTCATTTGTTATCACAAAACCAAATTCATCGAGTTCAACTGTACTGCGCACGCATTGTGAAAATGGACTCAAACCAACATATATAAACACGCCACTGGCCTCAATCGTCTTCTCTTCCTTCGTTTCTCGATGTCGTATCGTAATCGAATCAACCCGTTCTTTACCGTTAATGCTTAGAGGAATATGATAGAGAAAAAACTCTACTCGTTTTTCCTTCTTAATCTCATCCTGTAGTATCTTATCAGCGGTCAATTGTGGCATGAATTCAACAAAAGTTATATGTTCGACGAATTTTAGAAGAAAAAGCCCTTCTTGAATAGCGGAATTACCACCACCGATCACCGCGATTTTTCTGCCGCGGAAAAGGGGACCGTCACAGGTCGCGCAATATGATACGCCCCTCCCTCGTAGTTCATCCTCGCCCGGTATGTCTAGCTTCTTCGGCGTTGTGCCGGTTGCGATGATGACCGCTTTCGCGGTGTACTCTGTCTGCCCTGCTTTCAGGCTCAGGATCTTGTCGGCCTTTGCGACCGCGCTCACTTCAGCGCTCACAATCTTTGTGCCAAAACGGAGCGCATGCTGCTTCATCTTTTCCGCAAGTTCAATACCCGTAATACCCTCTCCAAAACCAGGGTAGTTCTCAATAAGGTCGGTCGTAGCCACATAGCCTCCTGGTAGTGCCCGCTCCAGGACCAGTATCTTGAGCCCGGCACGCGCACCATAGATCGCTGCAGTTAAACCAGCAGGCCCAGCACCGACTATGATAACATCGTATTGCACTTCCATGCCGTACCCTCCTTGTTTTCCGTTATCGTTTTCTCAGTAGAAGCAGTTTCTCAGAATAATAGAATGAAATCCCAATAACCAAGCCCCATTAGAAAAAGATTTGATAGATATATCGAACTTCCAAAGTAGGTGTAATGATGTGCTTCGTAGACCACAATTTGGGATTATGGTCTCTAACGGGGCAAGCACCAAATACCAAATAATATTCAAATCACAATATCCAAATTTATTAGGTTTAGAACTTAGAGCTTGGAATTTGTTATTTGGCATTTGTTCATTATCGATGTTAGTCGATCTGTCTCCGCAGGAAGGTCGGGACCTCGAGGTCGTTTTCATTGTAAATCTGCTCTTTTCCCTCGACCTTGACCTGGCGCCGCTTGAACGTCGGCAATTCCAGATTCTCGCGCTTTGCCAAAGCATCCAGCGTTTCTTCTTTTGGCTTTTCCCGAATACCGGTTGCGACAACCATGACCTTCACTTTGTCAGCAAGCGCATCATCAACCACAACACCGGTGATAACCTTTGGATTACCGTCTGCTTCCTCAACGACGAGCGATGCTGCTTCATTCGTTTCTGCAAGGGTAAGGCCATCTCCACCAGCAATATTGATGAGTAATCCACGGGCGCCCTTGATCGAGATATCATCAAGGAGTGGAGAACTGATCGCTGTTTGAGCTGCCTGGACAGCACGATTTTCTCCTTCACCAATACCGAGTCCCATGACCGCAGTGCCTTTTTCGATCATGACGGTCCGTACGTCAGCAAAATCGAGGTTGATCAAACCTGGTTTTGTTATCATCTCTGCTATGCCTTTAATCGCATTGAACAGTACCATATTGCCGATCCTGAACGCTTCAACAATCGACTGCTCCTTAGGCGATACGGCAATGAGCTTCTGATTTGGTATGCAGATGAGCGTATCAACGTATTCCTGGAGCTCTTCAATTCCCTTTTCCGCGTTAGCCATGCGCCACACACCTTCGTAGTCAAATGGCTTGGTAATGACTGCCACAACGAGCGCACCACTGTTCTTAGCCTCCTCAGCAATGAGCGACGATGCACCAGTACCAGTTCCACCACCTTCACCACACGTAATAAACACCATATCAGCATCTTTGAGCACGTCGCGTATTCCCTCGCGTGTTTCTTCAGCAGCCTTGCGCCCGATCTCAGGATCACCGCCGGCACCGAGTCCCTGTGTGAGATTCTGACCGATCTGCAGTTTCTCTGAAGCAGCGCTCAACTTCAGAACCTGGGCATCAGTATTGACTGCAATGCACTCAACACCTTCAATACCATAGCCTTGCGCGTAGTTGATCGTGTTACATCCGGCACCACCGACACCAACCATTTTTATCCTCGCCATGTACTTTGGCTCTTGAACCAATTCCAACATACGTTCCTCCTTTCCTTAGAAATATTTTTGGTACCATGTCTCAAATCTTTTCTTGATGGCATCAAATACGCCACCTCCTCGAGCACGAGGAATGAGTGTCTGATTTTTCTTCTCATGACCGTAGAGCACCAAGCCAACACCAGTTGCATAGATTGGGTCAAGAATGATATCGGTAAGCCCACCGATTTTCTTGGGAATACCGATCTTCACCGGCAGATTAAAGATATCCTCGGCAATATGTGCTAAGCCATGCAATCGTGCGGTGCCGCCGGTAATGACTGCACCTGCGGCAAGCACGTCGGCATACCCGCTTTTCTTTACCGCCTTATTTGTGATCATAAGAACCTCTTCGACCCGCGGACTGACAATTGCCTGGAGCATCTCCTTGGTAATGAATCGATCTTCCCGACCGCCGATGCCCGGTACTTTTATCTCCTCTTTTTTCTCCTCTGGCGTTAATGACAGAGTCGCATATTTCTTCTTTATTGTCTCAGCTTGCTTGTAGGGTGTCCGAATGCCAATGGCGATATCATTCGTAATGTACTCACCACCAAGAGGTATCACCTCGGTATGTCGAATCGCACCATCATAGAAAATCGCCATGTCTGTCGTACCACCGCCAACATCAAGCAAACAAACACCAAGATCAATCTCGTCAGGCTGCAACACTGAATAGGAAGAAGCAAGGGGTTGCAGTACAAGGTCTTTTACCTTGAGTCCGGCTTTCTCGAGAGCGGTGTAAATGTTCTGAGCTAAGGTAATCGCAGCGGTCACGATATGAACTTCAGCCTCCAGCTTCACCCCACTCATACCAACCGGGTCTTTTATGCCGCGCTCATTGTCAACAATGTATTCAATGGGAATGGCATGGATGATTTCCCGGTCCAATGGCAACGCAATCGCCTGTGCCTGTTCTGTGACGCGTTCGATATCCCGTTTCGTGATCACCCCTCCGATGCGTGACGTCGCAATCATTGCATGGGCATTAATACTCTCAATGTGGGAGCCTGAAATACCAGCATAGCATGCATCAACCTTGAACCCTGCCATTCGCGATGCCTCATCGACGGCTTTCCTGATGGAATCAACAGCTTTTTCAAGGTTAATGATAACTCCTCGTTTCAGACCATATGAAGGGGTTGAGCCAACGCCCACAACCTTCATGTCTGCATCTTCAACCTCAGCAATGATTGCAGCAACCTTTGTCGTCCCAAGATCAACGCCAACGATTCTCTCTCTCTTTGGCATTACTTCCTCCTTGATTGCGCACTGTGAGGAACCGATTTCTGCGCAGCGAAACCAGCTCCCTGTTTGATAATGACCTGCGTATCGAAGCGCACATCGACTGTTGCAGGTCCTTCGAGATCGAGCAATCTCAGGCGCTCGATCAAATTTTTTCTCCTCATTAAATCGTGTGTTCCCAATATGTAGCGTATACCCTGATACTCAATAATGCCATCCTCCTGCGATACTATTCTCCCCTCAGGGATGACCTCATCGAGCAACACGTATGCTTCTCGCTTCTTCATTAACGTGACGATGAAGATCAAACCAACAACAACTATTATCGCTATGAGTATCACCTTAATATCTGCACCTCCGGCTGCAGTATGATGCCTTTTTCTCTTTTCACGGTTCTCTGTATCATGTGCATAAGCCGCACAACATCAGATGCTTTTGCCCCACCGCGATTGATGATCCAATTCGCATGTATTGTGCTGACCTCTGCCTCTCCAACACGGCGGCCCTTCAGTCCACATGATTCGATAAGTGCTCCTGCCGCATTCGGAAGAGGATTTTTGAAAAAAGAACCAGCAGAGAACCCATGCGGCATCTGCTTAAGACGCCGGACACGGTTGCGTGCCAGCAGGTTCTCGATTCTACTGCGAGTGTTCGTCTTCATTTCAAGCACTGCAGCAAGTACAATGATACCATGGCGGAGCCGAGACGTGCGATAGCCGAAACCAATCGCCGAATGTTTAAGGCACTTCTCTTCTTCATTTTCACTCATGGTGAAAATGTGACGTGTTATGTCGGCAAATGATTTGCCAAACGCACCGGCATTCCCCTTGATACCACCACCAATCGTACCAGGAATGCCAACCAAAAACTCAGCTCCGCCATACTTCTGATGTGCTGTTGTACGTAGGAATGTTTCGATCAAAACACCACCACCACATATAAAAAGATCATCTTTTCTTTGTATCTTTCTAAAAACGCCGCTTAATTTAATAATAACACCTGCAAATCCGTTGTCACTGAACAGCACATTTGTGCCCGAGCCAAGTACGAAGTAACGCATTCTTTTTTTCTTAATGATACGCAGCACGCGCGCCAGTGCTTTCTTAGAATAGACGTACACAAAATATGATGCCGTACCGCCAATGCGAAACGACGTGTGTTTCTTAAGTAGTTCACTCTTGACCACTCGTGTGCCCGTGATCCCAAAGAATAAACGCTTCTTCATGCAAGCTCCTTAGCGAGACGTCGTGCCATCGTATTGATACTGCCAGCACCTTGAACAACGATAATATCGCCCCTGCGAACTGTCTTCTTGATGAAAGAAATAATATCACCAAAATCAGCGATGTAGTGAACCCCCTCTTGTTCCTTGCGTATCCTTTTGGTCAAAGACTCACCGCTCACACCAGGGATAGGCAGTTCATGTGCAGGATAGATATCGGTCACGATGACCAGATCAGCAAAGAGAAAGCTGAAGGCAAAATCATTGAAAAGGTGATGGGTTCGTGTGTAGCGATGCGGTTGAAAGACAGAGATAATTCTCTTTTTTGGGAAGTATTCACGGATCGTTTGAAGCGTGACCGCAATTTCTGTTGGATGGTGTCCGTAGTCATCAAAGATCTTTATGCCCCTCACTGCACCAATAAGCTCAATACGACGGTGAACTCCTTTGAATCGGGCGAGCGCATTCTTGATCTTTTCTGGAGCAATACCGAGTTCTAAACCAACGCCGATTGCCGCAAGTGTGTTGTTAATGTTATGCTGGCCAAGGAGGTTGATGCCGAATGCGCCAAGCTCTTTGCCATAATACGTGGCGCGAAACGAACATCCTTTCTGTTTTTTCTGTATGTCTGTTGCCATAAGATCAGCATCTTCATTCATACCATACGTAACAGTCTTTCTGCATATCCGTTCGCGGATCTCAAGTGTTCCTCCTGAATCAGTACCGAGGAAGGTACACCCCCAGAACGGAACGTGGTTGGCAAAATAGCTAAAATGTTCTTTGATCTCATCAAGGTCTTTGTAGTGATCAAGATGTTCTGCCTCAATATTTGTGATGATTGCATAGGAAGGAAAGAGTTTCAAGAAAGATTTGTCTGACTCATCTGCTTCGCACACGAGATACTCTCCCTTCCCAAAATGAGCCTGGCTCTTCCCTTTGATAATGCCTCCGACAACCGTTGTCGGCGAAAGGCCTCCTTTATAGAGCACCTCACTGATGATTGATGTTGTCGTCGTCTTACCGTGCGTACCGGAGACGCACACGGCAATCTTCAGACGGGTTAACTCAGCGAGCAGTTCACCACGATGTATTACAGGAATTCCAATTCTGTGAGCCTCGGCGATTTCCGGATTATTGTGCTTGACTGCAGTTGAATAAATAACAACGTCGGCACCTTCAACATTCGTCTTCTCGTGCTTATAGGTAACACTGATGTTCATGCTTTCTAGATTCCTCGTGATATCTGAACGTTGGATATCAGAGCCAGAAACACGAAAATACATGTTGCGCATTATGATCGCAAGGCCACTCATGCCAATTCCGCCAATGCCGACAAAATGAATATGTTCAGTCTTACCGAGCATAGCCTATACCGTTGCCGCGAGAGGCGGCCTCCCCCTCATGGAGAGGGGGAGGCTTGGAGGAGGAGCATATGTCTTGGGTTCTGTCCACGATACTCCGCTCGCATGTGCGGAGAATAGTAAGCGCTACGGATCTCAGGGAGACTTTCATCATCGGGTACATCCTTCCCGAACAATCACATCGGCAATTCTCTTTTCCGCATCAATAATAATCCCCGGCTCTCTCTGTTTCTTTCCGTGTACCGTCTTCTCTATGAAGTGAACAAGAGCATCTGCGGTCAGATCTTTTTCTTCAACCACGGCCGAGTCTGCGATGTGAGAAAAATACTCGGCGTTGTAATATTGATGATTATCAATCGCAAAGGGAAACGGTACAAAAACCGCCGCCTTGGAGAGCGCAAGAATTTCATAACCAGCAAGCGCGCCCGCTCGTGATACAACAACGCTCGCCTGTGTGATTTCTTCCCACGGAGATAAGGTGAAGGGAATCACGGTTGTTCTGCCATTGCGCTGAGCATTCACCCATTCATAATCACGCCTGCCTGAGATGATCACAATGCGGTAATTCTGAGGGAGCACAGACTGAACCTGCAGAGCAAGCCTGTTCAACGTCCGCGCCCCCTGGCTCCCACCTATAAAAAGCACCCTCTTCTTTGGGCTCGTTCTTCTCTGCCGTGAAATCTGTTTCTTAAAACCGCGACGGAGCGGTATGCCAGTAATCACGGTGTTTCCTTTTAAAGATGTGGCAAGCGGCATGCCCAGTAATATTTTTTTTGCCCGGGTCGAAAAGAGACGGGTCGCCCTGCCAGGAATTCGGTTCGGTTCAAAGAGAAAAAATGGTGAACGGTTCATCACACACGAAGCAATGAGTGGCAGTGCACCAAATCCACCGAAGGCAACTGCAACAACATGTTTTGTTATCTTATTAATATCGAGCACTGATCTCATAAGTGATATAATTGAAAACAGCTTGGTAAGAAAAGATCTGCCATAGAAAGGTTTTGGATTGATCGCTGCAGTCTTGAGACCATGCATCTGAGCGATCTTCTCTTCTGCATAACCTCTCCGCACTAACAAAATCACATCTTTCTTGCGTCTGACCAGTTCCAACGCAACAACGAGCGCGGGGAAATAGTGACCGCCTGTCCCGATACCAGAAATGACAATCGTTCTGTGTATTCCAGACATCACAGTATCCTCTTCTTTGAAGCTTGCAGGATGACACCAATGGCAAACAGGTTTGCCGCAAGAGACCATCCTCCGAATGAAATGAACGGCAACGGAACGCCCGTCGGTGGCAACAGCCCAATGCTCACACCAACATGAATGAGGAAAATCGTGAATATCGAAACACTCAAACCGAGTACGAGCAACCGTAAGAACTCGTCGTCGAATGTACCGGCAATAGCAAGACCGCGCAAGTAAACCTGCCAGAACAAACCGAACAATATGACACTTCCGATGAAGCCAAACTCCTCAGCGATATGGGCAAATATGAAATCATTGTGAATTCGGGGAAGAAAAAGAAACTTCTGCAATCCAGCACCAGGTCCCTTACCAATGAGACCACCAGAGCCAATCGCAATGAGCGATTGCTGCACTTGATACGTCGGATGCGCGATGAAGCCGGTCAGTCGATGCTGGGCATGGGGGAAAATGAGTGTGAAAATGGCAAACATTCCAAAACTCACAGCTGCCGTCGGCATGAGCATCTTGAAAGGAACACGACCATAGATGAACATGCATATCACAACGACCGCACAGATGATTGCCATTGAGAACGAGGGTTGAATGGCAACGAGAAGTATGATGAAAAGGCAGAGAACGACAATCGTGAGCATACCCTTACCCGTGTTTGCGGTCTGAGGATGTGTTGAGAAGAAGTGAGCAAGGAAAAAAATGATCCAGATTCGCGCAAATTCCGATACCTGCAGACCGAATGATGAAAGTGCGAGAGACCTCCGTGCACCGAACTGCAGCCTTCCCATAACGAGCGTCAGGATGAGGGTCAGTATCATCACGGCAAGCAGTGGAAACAACAGCTTACGGACGATTTGATGGGGGACGAAGAATCCCAGCAAGAAAAAAACACTCGCGATACCAAGTCGCTTAAGATGTCCGAGCAGATAGTACGTTGAATCCTCGCCCTGCTTCATTGCCCGGTAATATGATGATGAATAAACAAAAAGCGTTCCGAGTACGACCAAACAGAGCACACAGAATGCTAATGTCTTGTCAATGCGCGCGTACTGCATTCTTGAACGCCTCTCCTCTTTCTTCAAAGTTGGTGAAATAGTCGAATGATGCGTAACCGGGGTTGAGGAGAATCGTATCTCCTGCAGCCGCGAAACCACGTGCCTTTGAAACAGCATCAGCCATATTTTCAGCAACCGCGAACTGTCTAAAATGCCTCGATTCAAAAAATGACTTAATATCAGCCGCATTGTCTCCTAAAATAACGCACGCCTTCGCGTGTTGCGTAAGAAGCTCAAGATATGTCTCGGCACGGTCACCTTTCTGTTTTCCTCCGACAATGACAATCTTTGGCTCAGTGATTGCCTTGAGTGACGCAATCGCCGCACTCTCATTCGTACACATTGAATTGTTCACATACCGAATCCCCTCGATGGTACCAATGTCCTCGAGCCGATGCGGTAATGTTCGAAATGTCCGTATCCCCGTTTCAATGCTCCTGTTGTCAATGCCAATGATCTTCGCAACGGCAATAGCACCAAGTATATTCATGATGTTATGCTGGCCCTGAAGTGAGGTTACGTTGGTATCAAACAGTGATTCTTGTTTGTAATTCATGGTGCTGTTAAGCCAGGCACCATCACGTGCATGGGGACCAAAGAAAACCACGTGCGCACATACCTCCTGTGAGAATTCACGGATTACCGTGTCCTCATAGTTGAGTACTGCAAAATCATCTTTACGTTGATTCTTGAAAATGTTACGTTTTGCTGCCTTGTACTCAGTGATACTGGTATGCCAATTAAGGTGATCAACAGCAATATTCGTCACCATCGCTATGTGTGGTCGGAATTTTTCAATCCGCATCAATTGGAATGAGGAAACCTCAAGTACGTAATAGTCATAGGGTGGTTCAAATAGCACCTCTGAAAACGATCTTCCTGGTGCAATATTGCCTCCCAAAAAATTGTTGGTTCCAGCAGCAGTGAGCATACTACTGATAATCGCGACCGTTGTGCTCTTGCCATTTGTGCCAGTCACCGCAATGATGCATGGTTCGCTCAATTGCGAGAATGTGAATTCCATCTCGTCAACAATAGGTACTCTTCGCGCCTGGAGCTTCTTGACAATCGGTTTGTGCACAGGGAATCCCGGCGACGTAATCGCAAGGTCGTAGTCGTGCTCTGAGTACATTGTTATCTTACCTGTATTGAGCAATTGCTGAGCTGCAGGTGAAAGCATGTCAGGGTTATCTTCATAAAGGAAGAGTTCATCATTTCGTTCAACGAGATACCGCGCAACCGGCATATTTGCCCGACCGAGGCCAAGAAGAAGTATCTTCATGAAAGAAAAGGCCCAAGATAAAAGATAAAAGATAAAAGTATCTGTGTAATCTGTGCCTCTGTTTTCTGTGTAATCTGTGTTTTCATCGGATTTTCAACGTCGATAACGCAAGCATCATGAAAATGATTCCCACAATCCAGAATCTCACCACGATCTTCGGCTCTTGTAGTCCTTTCAGCTCAAAGTGATGATGAAGCGGTGCCATCCTGAACAATCGTTTGCCACCGGTACGGTGGAAGTAGACAACCTGCATGAGAACCGTGAGCGCTTCAATGACAAAAACACCACCAACGAGAATGAGCAGGATTTCTTGTTTAGTAAGAATCGCGGCAGTGCCGATGATGGCGCCGAGACTGAGTGCTCCTGTATCACCCATAAAAACCTGTGCAGGGTGCGAATTGAACCACAAGAAACCAAGACTAGCACCAATAATCGAAGCACAGAATACCGTTATCTCGCCGCCACTCTTGAGAAAGATGATATTCAAATAGCTGCTGATCACGGCGTGCCCTGCAGCATATGCAAGGGCAGTATAGGCAAGTGCAGCAATACCGATCAAACCGATTGCCAAACCATCGAGTCCATCAGTTAAGTTCACTCCGTTTGATGAACCAGTGACAACGAGGGCGACAAATAGTGGATAGAAAATGCCGAGGTTGATAACATAATTCTTGACGAAAATGAGATTGGTCTTTGATGCAAAACCATCAGGACCCCACAAATAGAGAAACAGACCGAGGGCTAAGCCGTAGATTAGTTGAAGGATTAGTTTTGTTGTTATCGGCAAGCCCCTCGGTCTGTTCTTGTATATCTTCACATAATCGTCATATAAACCAAGACCGCCAAACCATATCGTTGCGGTCAAAAGGACAATGATGTTGGGATTGGTCAGATCACAGAATAATAAAGAGGCAACAAGAATCGAGAATAGAATAATAACACCGCCCATTGAAGGAGTTCCTTCTTTTGTGCGGTGGCGTTCAGGTACTTCTTCCCTGATTTTCTGTCCGATTGCTTTTTTCCTGAGTACAGTAATAAATCTCTGACCAAAAAGGAGTACGATAAGTATTGCCGTAATAGCAGCATAGGCACTGCGAAATGTTATGTAGCTGAATAATCGGAATGGTCCGAAGACATTTTCGAGCGGCGCTAGAAGCCAGTACAACATCTATCGTCTCCTCAATAGTTCGTCAACAACAGTCTCAAAATGTAGCCCCCGTGATGCCTTGATAAGGACAACATCTGTGTCATTGAGCACTGACAGGAGATGTTGAACAAGCGCTTTCTTGTTCGAAAAATGCTTTCCGCCATACCACTTTGCCTGTTCACCACAGGTGAAGAGCAGATCGCATTTCTTCTGTGCGTAAGAACCAACCTCCCGATGCAGTCGAATAGAATCCGCACCGAGCTCAAGCATGTCGCCGAGCACATAGATGATCCGACGCTTGAACTCGGACATGAGCATGAATGCCGCCTTCATCGATACTGGATTTGCGTTATAGGAATCGTTAATGACCAACAATCCGCGGGAATAGAGCGGTTCCAGCCTGCCTGGCTCGGGTTGAGCATGTACCAGGGCATCACGTTGCGCATTATAGTCGCAGCCGAGCAATGTTGTCAGACACAGGGCAGCACAGCAGTTATACACATTTCCGACCCCAAGCAATGGCGTCGAGAACCGTTTGCCAAAATAGGTAAAACATGAACCTGTCTCTTTGATTTCGATGTCAGTGCACTGTTCCAGTGAGAACCGTGTGATATGCTTTCCCTTAATGTCTCCAGCAGCATCACCGATCACCGCGAATCCGTCATCAGGTAGCGCCTCGATGAGTGCGCTTTTCTCTTTCCTCACACCATCGAGTGACCCGAGACCTTCAAGATGGCCAGGTCCGACAGTGGTGATGACGCCAATCTGTGGCTGTGCAATTTCACACAAACGCGCGATCTCACCCGGCGCATTTGTTCCCATCTCCACGACAATATATTCCTCATTGCCGGTGAGTTCAAAAAGGGTCAATGGCAGCCCGATCAATGAGTTGTAGTTCTTCATTGTATAAGTGACTGTGTTTCGTCTCATGATGATGGCGACGATGAGATTCTTCACGGTTGTCTTACCGTTGGTTCCGGTAATGGCGACTGTCGTAGGTGCAAAAAGACCGCGGTAGTATCGTGCGAGTTGGCCTAAGGCATGCAGCGTGTCATTGACGATAATATCATGTCCGGCAGACATCTGTTTCTCAACGACAACGGCACATGCACCATTCATCAGTGCTTCCTGTGTGAAGCAGTGACCATCTGTATGCTCACCTTTCAGCGCAAAGAAGAGATCACCAGGTTTTGTTGTTTTTGAGTGTATACTGATATCCCGAATGAGTTCGTATGACAATGGACCAACGCCCTGCATTATGTCGACTGCATCTTTAATCATGATCTCATGATACATTCGCGAATAACCTCAGCATCATCAAAGTGCAAAACCTTTTCCCCAATGATCTGGTATGTTTCGTGGCCTTTGCCGGCGACTAAGAGCACATCACCTTTTTCTTTTTGTGAACATCCATACTGGATTGCCTTCCGGCGATCATCGATGACCGTGTAGTTCTCTGTTGTCATCCCCTTTTCAATATCACCAATGATGTCTTGTGGCGGCTCACTGCGCGGATTATCCGTCGTGATGACGACAACATCAGCAAGTCTTGAGGCAATCTGCGCCATGAGCGGCCTCTTCTCTTTGTCCCGATCACCACCACAGCCAAAGACAAGAACGAGCTTGCCATGCACCCGTGGTCGCAAGGCTTCAAGCGCATTCTTAAGGGCTGAGGGCGTATGAGCGTAATCAACGAAAATGCCATCGTTGATTTGCTGCATACGGCCCTCCACGCGCTGTAATTTTTCGATACCGGCAACGATCGTT
>DAOVBK010000044.1 GCA_030670605.1 Candidatus Stahliibacteriota bacterium | reverse complement strand
TATAATACCCAATGCAACTTTCAGTAAACGTTGACCATATTGCAACGCTCAGGGAGGCACGCAAGGAAGATTTCCCAGACCCGATACATGCTGCAGTTGAAGCAGAACTGGGCGGCGCAGATGGGATAACAGTCCATCTGCGTGGTGATCGGAGGCATATCAAAGAACGGGATTTTGAGTTGTTGCGCAGGATAGTAAAGACAGAGTTGACATTGGAAATGGCAGCGACAAAATCGATGTCTGATATTGCGCAGCGCATTGTGCCAGACTGTATCACCATCGTTCCAGAAACGCCTGGTGAAGTCACCACGCAAGGTGGTTTGAATCTTCTCCGTCTTAAGGAAGACTTGAAAATATTCATTTCGACTCTCAGAGACAGGAATATTGTTGTCGGTATTTTTGTCGATCCAGACATAGGACAGGCAAAGGAAGCAGCACGTCTTGGTGCACAGTACATCGAAATCAACACAAGCACGTATTCGCAAACAAGAGTCACGAAGAACAAGGATGAAGTTATCCGAATAGCTCGTGTTGCCAAAGCAGCAAAGCGCGAGGGGCTCGGTGTGCATGCAGGTCATGGTCTCGATTACAAAAACACACCACACCTTTTTTCAGTGCCAGAAATCACTGGGTTTTCGATTGGCTTTGCGATTGTCGCACGCGCTGTGTTTGTTGGTTTTCGGCAGGCTACACAGGAAATGGTTGAGGTAATCAAAGGAGCACGATGAGAAATTTTGGTTTACGAGTCGGCATCGTTTTGGTTGCTGTTCTTCTCGGGATCTATGCAATATATCCAACCATACGGATGTACACGGCAGAGGGCTTGTCCAAAGAGGAAGAGATAAATCTTTCTAAACGTGCCGTGCATCTCGGGTTGGATCTGAAGGGAGGAATGCACATCGTTCTTGAAGTCGACACGACAGGCATGGCAGAAGCACCGCAGGATTTACGGGACCGTGCCTATGAAATTATTAGGAATCGTATTGATGAATTCGGCGTGTTTGAACCGATCATAGAAAAACAGTCAAGAGGAAGAATCCTCGTTCAGCTGCCAGGTGTTGATAGGGACCGCGCGATTTACTTAATTAAAAAGGTGGCTCACCTGGAATTCAAGCTCGTTGCTGATGAGAAGCTCGCCACGGTCGTGGAGCGTATTGATGACTACCTGACAGAGCAGGACACAATGGCATTCGAACAGCCATTTAGTTCCTACTTCATGTCGGTACAGCGCGATATGGGTATTGATATACGCGACGAGGATTCGCTGCGTGCGTTGCTTGTCAAAGCACAGGACGTCATGCCAGAGGATGTTCACTTTCTGCTCGGCCCTAAAGAGGATTTCGAGGGCCGCGAGGTGAAGCGTCTGTATCTCTTGAAGAGAAAAGCAGAACTGACCGGTGAAACGGTTCGTGATGCGAGCCACGAACCGACCCAGGGGCAAGACCTGCAACACATGGGTACGTGGCAGATCAGCCTAGAATTCAAGAGAGAGGCAGCACGGAAATTTGCTTCAGTCACGGGTAAGCACATAAATAAGCGGCTCGCAATTGTTCTCGATAGCGTTGTCCAGTCTGCACCCTCTATCCAGGAACGAATTCCTCATGGCCGTGCGCGCATCACCGGTCAATTCACTGCTGAAAAGGCACGTGATCTTGCCATTATCCTTCGGGCAGGAGCGCTGCCTGCGCCATTGAGAATCGTCGAGGAGAGAAGCGTGGGACCGAGTCTCGGAAGAGATTCTATTGAGAGTGGCATACGTGCGGTCCTCATCGCGGGCGCACTTGTTGTCGTATTCATGCTCATATACTATTCTTTGTCCGGTTTTGTTGCTGACATTGCGCTCTTTCTTAATTTTTTCTTCCTCATTGCTGTCCTTAGTGCATTCAGGGGCAGTCTGACAATGCCGGGCATTGCAGGAATCGCATTGACTATCGGCATGGCGGTTGATGCGAACGTTCTCATTTTTGAAAGAATACGAGAAGAACTAAAGATCGGGAAGACAACGAGAACCGCGATCGACCAGGGCTTTGGTCGTGCGTGGATAACGATCTTTGATTCTAATATAACGACCATCATCATCGGCGTGATACTGTTTATCTTCGGCAGTGGACCAATCAAGGGTTTTGCACTTACACTGACTGTAGGGCTCGTGGCAAATCTTTTTAGCGCTGTTTTTGTGAGCAAGGTCATCTTTAATTTCTTTACCTACAGAATTGACGTGCGGAAGTTGAGGATTTGACAATGATTGAGATTATCAAAAACCCAAACATCGATTTTATCAGTAAGAGAAAATTCGGTTTTGCACTTTCTGCGATTCTCATGATCACCTCATGCCTTCTCATAATCATAATTGGTCCCAATTTCGGAATCGATTTCACGGGCGGCGCACTTCTCCAGATACGCTTCTCCGAGCCTGTCGCGACGGGTGAACTGAGAAACTCCCTCGCCAAGATCGGCAAAGAGCATTCACAGATTCAATCACTCGGTGCCGAGCAGAAAGAGTATATTATCAGGGCAGCAGAGAAGAATCCCGTAGAGTTCTCCAGGAATGTGAAAGAAGTCCTGCAGCAGGATTACCCAGACAATGCGCAGCAGGTTTTGCGGGAGGAGACCGTCGAACCGAAGATCGGTAAGGAATTGCTGACTAAGACGCTATGGGCGATTATCATTGCGCTTGTGCTCATTCTCGTGTACGTGTCGTTCAGATTCGACTACCGTTTCGGCGTCGCTGCTGTCATCGCGTTGTTTCATGATGCACTGTTCACCATTGGCGTTCTCGTCATCACACAACGTGAGTTCTCGATTATCGTGGTTGGTGCACTATTGACCATAATCGGTTATTCTATTAACGATTCGATTGTTATCTCTGACCGTATCAGAGAGAAATTCAAGAAGATGCGCAAAGAACCCTATAATGTGATTCTCAATACGGGGCTCAACGAAGTTCTCTCAAGAACAATACTGACGGTGGGAACGACGCTCCTTGCAGTTATTGCCCTTCTCATATTCGGTGGGTCAGTGCTAGCAGATTTTGCGTTCACGTTGTTCGTCGGTTTTGTCATAGGAACGTATTCTTCGATATTCATTGTTGCGAACATTGTGTCTGTCTGGGAAGAAAGATTTCCGAAGAAAAAATAGAACTTATTAAGAAAATAATCGCGACCGGTGTCTTTCTGGGCTACATTCCTGTAGCACCCGCAACGTTCTCATGTATCATCAGTGTCGGCATCTGGTATTTCCTCATCCCCTACAAAGTTCTGTATGGAGCGGTTACCATACTGCTTTTCATCATTGGCGTCATTGTTTCACGTAATCTGACGCGGGAGTGGGGGAAGGATCCGCATCAGATCGTTATCGATGAGTATTCCTGTTTTCTCGTGCCGCTTTACTTCACCCCACAGAGATTGGTGCCGTTGATCATTACGTTCCTTTTGTTCAGATTTTTTGATATTGTGAAACCGCCTCCTCTGAAGTCTCTCGAACACGTACCCGGTGGCTGGGGAGTCATGCTTGACGACCTCGGTGCAGCAGCATACACAACAGTTGTTGTTCTGGTACTATTCGCCGTTTTCAGTCTATGACACGGAAAACAGTTCTGGCACACCTTGCCAGGCAGTTAACTAAGAAGAAACTGACGATCAGTGTATGCGAATCGTGCACTGGTGGGATGCTCAGTAGTATGATCACTGATACAGCAGGAAGCTCGAAATACTTTGTCGGCGGAGTCATTGCCTACTCTAATGAAGTGAAAAGGAAAGTGGTTGGCGTGAAGCCTGCGACACTGAAAAAATACGGAAGTGTCAGTGCTGAAGTCGTCAAGGAGATGGCTCGTGGTGTACGTCGGAAGCTGATTACTGACATCGGAATTGCTATAACTGGAATAGCTGGTCCAACCGGTGGTTCCAAGCAAAAACCAGTCGGCTTGGTCTACCTCGGCATAGCATCCAAGCAGAAGATATCGGTCAAAAGGTTGTTACTGAAGGGAAGCCGCGATACGATCAGAAAAAAGGCGTGCAAAGAAGCACTGTATCTGCTCACAGACTGTCTATGAGGACACTGAGGCGTTCAGCAACAAAGATGGCTTTATCCTTTTCTCAGATTATTCCGTTGATTGTTGGCATGATTTTGTTCATAAGCCTGATTTCAAACATAATTCCAAAATCTCTTTATGCAACAATTTTCCGTAAGAATCCATTCTTAGATTCACTGATTGGCAGTGCCATAGGCAGCATATCCACTGGACCACCGATAACGAGCTACATTATTGGTGGAGAATTGTTGAAAGAGGGTGTGAGTCTGATTGCGGTGACAGCCTTCATGGTTGCGTGGGTTACTGTGGGAATCATACAGTTTCCGTTCGAATCTATTATTCTGGGTATGAAATTCGCCCTCATCCGAAATGCGACGAGTTTCGTATTTTCTATTGTTGTTGCAATTATCACAGTATTGTTATTCAACTATTGGTGATAATGGTACATCAAGATAGAGTGAAGCGAAAGAATTTTTCATGGTACTTCCTTGCAGCAGTCATTCTCGTGTATATCGTCGTTGCATGCATTAATTTTAGCCTTTTTTCCAAGAGTGTAGCACTTTTTTCAAATCTTATCGTCAAGATTGTTCCAATTTTCATTGTTATTTATATCTTAATGACAATTACGCACTATTTCATTACGCCTGGATTTATCACTGAACATTTTGCAGAATCCGGGATTAAGAAGTGGATTTTCATCATAATCGGCGGTATTTTGTCTACTGGTCCCATATATATGTGGTATCCGCTATTGGCAGATTTGAGAAAAAAGGGAGTTCAGTACGGCTACATAGCGACTTTTCTGTACAGCAGAGCAATCAAAATTCCACTATTACCAGTTATACTTTTTTATTTCAGTATAAAGTACGTGGTCATTTTGACGGCAGCAATGATCGTTATGTCGGTTATGCAAGGCATTACGATTAATAGAATACTGCAATTCAAACAATAAGCCAATTCGCTGAATCCTTGATAGAGACGTAGTTATACATATAATAACACATGCCACGTAGATTCAGTCGGGAACTGGTTGCCTTTTATAATGAACGTGCACACGAGTATGATGCTGTCTACGTGGGCGAGAATCCGGCGATCGATGAACCAGACCTCTATATCACGGATGTTAAAAAGATCACCAGACTGGCATCTCGATTTGGCTCTGGGGACATCATCGATATCGGGTGCGGTACTGGCTATTGGCTGTCATACTATGGAGGAAGCGCGTCACGTATTCTGTTGATTGATGAGTCAGTGAATATGCTTGCAGAATGCCGAAACCGTGTGCGTGAGCTCAGTATGACAGAGAAGTGTGACTTCATACACGGAAATTTCCTCACGATACAGCTCGGTGAACGTCATTTTGATGGTGCGGTCATTGGTTTTGTTCTCAGCCACGCAGACGCAGAAGATGAGATTTTGTTTTTTCAGCAACTTGACACCATACTCACGAAGCACGCACAGATACTGATTATTGATTCTGCATGGAGTGCAACCCGGGCACGTTGTCGGAACAAGCACGGCATGCAGGAACGCACACTCAATGATGGTCGTGTTTTCTCCATCTACAAACGGTACTTCACGCTGGACGAACTCTCTGCACTCATGCATCGGTACGGATTCGATGTGACATCGTCATATTCTGGCGACGTGTTTCTTGTCGCAACGGGGGCTCGCCGTGCGTAAGACGAAGGTGCTTTCATGGAATGTCAATGGCCTCCGTGCCGTAATGAAAAAAGGATTTCTCGGTTGGTTGTTACGTGAGAAACCTGATATTCTGTGCATCCAGGAAACAAAAGCACAGGAGCACCAGATACCGGAAGAACTAAAGAATCTTCCAGAGTATAACACATATTTTGCTTCAGCAGAAAGAAGGGGCTACAGTGGTGTGGGATTGTTCACACGAAACAGTCCTGAGGAGGTCTTCACGGAAATGGGCGTGACGAAATATGATACTGAAGGGAGATTCCTGAGGGCTGATTATGCTGACTTCACACTTCTCAACATTTATTTTCCTAATGGTAAGGCATCAAAGGAACGGTTGCAGTACAAGATGGATTTCTATGATGCCTTCCTGCAATATGTCCAACGCCTAAAGCCCAAAGCCAAACGTCTGATCATTTGTGGTGACGTGAACACCGCACATAAAGAGATTGATTTGGCACGACCTAAACAGAACATGAAAATATCAGGGTTTCTGCCTGAAGAAAGAGCCTGGATCGATACATTTCTCGCACATGGATTTCTTGATACATTCCGGCTCTTCACCGATGAGGGTGGTCATTACACGTGGTGGGATTACAAGACCAGCGCACGAGACCGGAACATCGGCTGGAGGATTGATTATTTCTTTGTCAGTCACGCCGCGCGCAAGAATGTGACATCAGCGTTCATTCTTCCTGAGATTCCCGGGTCAGACCACTGTCCCATTGGCATTGAGATGACATGGTCGAAAAGGAGACGTCAGTGAGAGCATTTTTGGCGGTTGAAATTCCACAGCATGTGCGGAAGCACGTGTGGCGCATTGTTGAGGACGAGAAACACAACGATATGCCGATCAAATGGGTGAAACTCGAAAACATGCACATCACGCTCAAGTTTCTCGGTGAGATCGATGAGAAGCAGCAGGCTGACATCAGTTCCACGATTAAGCAGATTGTTGGTAAGCACGAGTCCTTTGCTGTGAGCCTTAAAGATATCGGGTGCTTTCCCAATCCGAAATATCCGCGCGTCCTGTGGATCGGTGTTGAAAAAGGGAGTGAGGCACTCTGCACGCTCGCTCGTGAGATCGATGAGCAGCTTGTCCGTTTGGGCTTCAAACAGGAAAAGCGGTTCCACCCACACCTCACGATCGCGAGGATGAGAAAGCCGTGTGTGATTGATGCTATTTTGAGGCACAGCATTGTGACCGACACCTTCAAATCCGAGGCGGTCGTTCTCTGCAAATCAACCCTGACACCGCAGGGTCCTATTTACGAACCACTGGAACGCTATGCGCTCAAGTAGTATCGGAGTGACGGAGTATCGGGGTTTCTGTGTGTCGGAGTGTCGGTGTTTGGGGGTTTACCCCATTACGGCATATATGCATGCTTAATATGGTATACGCTGCGGAAAATGTTCGTATACACATCAGGATTATCTTTTTTGATTTTTTCTAAAAACTGCCTGATTGATTCCCGTTTCGAGTCTTGGTAGTAGGGACATGGGGTGCTCATTGGAGAAAGCCCATACAGCTCTGCGATTGTTTTGATCTGCTTTTTATCTACATAGTATAGTGGCCGCACGAAAAAGAACCTTCCATGAATGACAGACTGTTTCGGTACGAGCGTTGATATTTTACCATTGTATATCATATTGAGGAGCAGTGTCTCGCAGACATCTTGTTTGTGGTGGGCAAGTGCGATTTGAAAAATATCGTTCTTCTCAGCTACCTCAAGGAGTTTTTTTCTTCGCTCTCGTGCACATCGGTAACACTTCTTCTCAGCTTTTTCAATCATCGTACGGGCTTTCGTTTTTACAATGGTATAAGGGATGCTACATGTGACGAAAAAATCCTTAAGAGATGTCGTGTTCGAATTCGGAAATTGATGGTCGACATGGCAGGCACGGATTTCCCATTGTTTATTAAATCGGCGGTTATACTCAGTGAGCAGCAATAGTAGGACGAGGCTGTCAATACCACCAGACACACCAACAAGAACACGGCCGCTACATTCCAGGAATGCATGACGCTCTGTTGCCTGTCCGATGAGCTGAAGACAGGTGTTTATGAGTCGTTTGCCTTCTGGCCTGTCAAGTGGCAATTATCTCAGTACAATGAGTTGCTTTATTGCAACTCCCTTACTCGATTCGAGACGATAGAAATAAATGCCGTTGGGCACGAGATTACCGTCATCGTCATCTGCATGCCACGCAACACTATGGGTACCTTTGAGATAGAGGTCTCGTGTAATGACCTTCACTGGTTCGCCAATAAGATTGTAGATGGTAATTGTTACGTCCAGGTCTTGATCGATTGTAAAGGAGATTCCAGTATAGTTGTCAACGGGATTTGGTTGATTAGTATGGAGCGTAATGATGCTCATGCTGCTTCTGCCTGTGCCAGCGAATGTCTTGATCGATGTATCTACGTAATCGAACACGTAAATGTTGTTATTGATCGGACTCGATTCGATTCGCGAACCCAGTGGAACATTATCTATGCTGATTCTACCTTGATATGTACCGTCAGATTCGAGCACGACAATTGAGTCAGAAAATAGCACATAGACGTTGCCATTTCTGCTCGCGGCGAAGTCTACAATGGTATTCGATGCACTGTAGATGATTTTCTTGGCATACGATTGTATGTTGTCAATCGTACCACCAGCCCATTGATAGATCTGATTCTTCTCAAGTGTGTATAGCGGTGTCTGGCGTTCAGTATAATCTCCGGTTGGTACCATCCCGAAACGCTCTGCGCGTGTGTTGAGAGCGCCGATCTGTTCTCCTTCGGAAACGAATGCGAGCGCTGCAGGCTCGTTGAGGACAACGATGGATCGGTCGTTAATTGTAAAAGCGTGCATTTGCGTCGGGGTGTTGAAGGGAAGATCAGAAACAGGAGCAAATCCTTGCGTATTCAGGTCGAGTGTATACAAGCGATTGCTTGTATTAAGAATATAGGCTGTTTCTTCAGCCACGGCTAGCAACTTGCCATCAGCAATGCCTTGCACGAAGAACGGACTTCTGCTTTCCGCTTCGTATTTCAGTATTGATGATGTGGAGAGGATGTAGAGCTCTCCAGAGCTGCTTATTGCCAGGTCATTGACCTGAATACCTCTGGGAAGTGTTATCTCGTCGGTTTGCTGCCACTCGCCAAAGGCCGTACAGATAAGAAAAATGAACACGATTGTGTTTCGCATGAACCTCCTTGTTTGATAACCGTATCACCCGCATAGTAAATTATAGTAAGTTTCCTATCATTGTCAAGGGCAGCCG
>DAOVBK010000144.1 GCA_030670605.1 Candidatus Stahliibacteriota bacterium | reverse complement strand
GGCCACGTCAAGTCGATTGAATTGTTGTCAGCACCACTCGGAACCACGGTTATGACGCGCGGTTTTGACCAAATGCCACCTTGATACGTCCAGAGATTCCAGTTGTGATCCTGATCATCCCACGTGTTGTGGATAGTTATGAATGTATCTGGCGGTGTAATCTCATACCCAACGGCACATACTGAGTGGTTGATATACTGACCTGCATAGAAGTAGTCAATGAAGCCCCAATGCGTTGGTCGACCAGCATCCAGCTCAGACTGGAGCCAGGTAAAGAGGAAATTGTTCCACGTGCCACCCATGGGTGACAATGTACTCGAGAATGAGTAGCCGTTCTGATTCGCAACCGTGATGTGACCACCGGCAATGTTACCAAACGATGTTCCGCCCGAGAATGAATCGGTATACATGGCAACAGCAAGTTCCCTAATGACATTCGGGCGATTGTAGTCGTCATTGTTTTCAGCATCATCGTGCCGGTCAAAGAAGAAATCAACCAATCGGCTATAGCCGTGATTGTCCCAGTACCAGTAGATCATTGAAGATGCCGTTGGCGTGCAACCATAACTCCAGACAACAAAGGGCACTCCTTCAATGTATGCATCTCGGCTTGGACCCCCGTTATCTGCGGTCAAATAGGTGTTCCACTTATTGCGTAAAATCCGTTCAATCTCCGAATCCGTTTCAGGTACATAATCAAAAAGAACATCTTTATCAAGTGGCTGTATTGAATACGTATTCAATAACAAATCTTTGTCGCCGCACTCAAACAAATAGTATTCAATCTCAGGACCAAAGTAGTATATTTTCTTGAAGACCGGCGCAGTGGTACTCAGCTTTTGTGCTTCGGTCTTCGCGCGTTCTAATGTTCTGTAGTAATTTGGCACTCCTTTGTAGAACTCAGAAATCGGTGTGCATGTCATGCGTGCACCAACCACGACAGTGACATGGTCACCCGCGGTATTGTTGTAAATGAATGCATATGCATTCGGTATGTCGTCTGTACCGTAGTACGTCAGCATGTCTTCAAAGACATAATCACCAAAGCGCTGCGTGACGAACCGGTCAGAGATATTTCTGACATCATCAATTGGGATCGTCTCGGCAGCAAAGCACACACTGAGTACTATCAGAAGCGTCATAAAAACCTTCATTTTTTACCTCCGGTTACTCATCACATTTGTGTTCTTTAACAAAGTCCCCCCTCTGCCAAAAAAAAACAAAGGGGGAGGGTCTCCAACCCTCCCCCTTTTTGAACCTATTAATAGAGTTGAATGAGCTTCTCGTTCACTCTGCCGTTCGGTGTTTCCAGTGTCACAAAGTATGCGCCGTTAGCAAGCTCTGATGTGTTGATCGTATAATCGTGGTCTCCTGCTTCGAGACGACTGTCAAGCACATTCTCCACGAGGCTGCCAGTTGCGTCATACAAGTTCACTGAAACTTCACCAGGGCTCGACATGGTGAACATGATCTTGCAGTTGCCTTCAGTCACAATAGTCGGCGCCAGCTTGAACTGGAGGCTGGCAATATCATCTTTCATCTCTGCGATACCGACTTTCTCGACTGGTCCGCCATCGAAGTATATGTTCAGCTCTGCGTCATGCTCCCATACCGTAAAGGTAGCGTTATCAGCAATCATGTGGGCAGTTTCTTGAACATTCCAGTCACCCCAGACAATCTGTTCATTATGCCATTCACTCAGTGGTCGTGCCTGAATCCAGGTTGCGCCATTGTTATCAGTGTAGATACCACCAATATGGGCACCACTGGCGAGTGTGTCTGCGCCTGCGTTCATGGTGATAAGCCAGTTCGCCTTGGCTGAGGCAAGAATCCTGCCTGAAACCGGATCATGTGAGATAGACGGGTACTGGCTGATCACATAGGACCAGGTTGTGTCGTCGATTGTAACACCAGTAGCGAGATCATAGTTACCAACCTGGGTAATATCCCAGGTCCAGGAACCAGGACTACCAGTACCATGGAATACCCACATACCAGCAGAATCCGGGAACACCTGGTTAATGTCATTGTAGAGGAACCAGAGTTCATCATTAATAACCATGCCATCGAGCTCGTGCCACCAGAACTGGGCGTCTGCCTGCAAGAGTGGAACCTCGGGCAGCGGTGTCTCTACACTCCATGTAAAACCACCGTCAGTGGACTCAATGTAGTATGGATAGACAATGTCAAGACCGTTCCAGTTCCAGATATCCTCGTAATTGTAGACTACATAGCCACTGGTTCCCATCTGGAGATGACCAGTACAACCATCAGTATCAATGTAGCACATTGGAATCGTGTCGCTCCAGGTGTATCCACCGTCAGTCGAGACCCAGCAGTATGCCCAGTTGTTACCACCGGCAAGGTAGCTCCAGCCGGTAGCAATAACATTCAGTGGGTCATCCGGGCTGATCGCAATACTTGTGATCCAGGGGAAGATCTCTGTTGCGTGTGGTAATGACAGGGGGGTCGAAGGTGAAGAGGCGCTAGGAGTACCCTCTTCGATCATCACCTTCTGGTCACCGACCAAGTATCCTGAGGGGCTCTCTTGCCATGTGAAGTAGAGCTCACCAGGATTGGTATCAAAGTCCGGTGAACCAGCGATACCTGGATAGATCCTTCTGATCTCACCGGAGAACGGACCATAGGTTGTCCATGTTCCGCCACCATCCGTTGAGTAGGCGATCTTGATTTCCATGTAGTTATCAGGATCTGGCGTCGGATCGCCATAAATCACTGTAACATCTGTACCGCTTCCGCTTGCGGCGATGCTTTTGCCCTGGGGGGCCATGATTGCCCTGACGTCACCGACAGGCGCAATCAGAACCTTATCTGGCATACCAGGCAGTGAAGGTCTTCCATATCCTGGAGCATCGATATCAGTAACCTCTGTTGGCGCACTGATAGCGGCAAAACAGAATGCTACAAACACGAGTAACAGACCTAACCTTTTCATGTGTTCCTCCTTTTCTTTAGAGACCTAGGTCTATGCAGAAATAAACTTCTCCGCATTTTCTATATATATACGACCCCACCTCCTTTAACGTCGCAAAACCTGTGGTGCTGGGGTGGCCTGCACCACAGTGTATCCTTTTAGAAATGTATTGTCAAACCCAGCCGGTGTGTATGGCTCAAAATGCCCTTGTTCATGTAGGTATAGTCAACCTTGAGTGCATTAGCACCCATGTTGAGATTGAACCCGACACCAGCGGTGAGATTATTCAGCAAGTACTCTGTCTTGTCACCCCAGTCTGGGTAGGTGATTTCATCTGCCTCTTCGTCGTAGACAGGATCGCCACCAGACATCGCCTTCATATATTCCATGTTCAAGTACGTCTTGTAGCCGAGTCTCAGGAAAACCGTGTTGAGATACCCGTATTCAAGACCAAGATTGATCGTCTCGTAGTTATCATTCGGATGATTCAGATCGAGTGCAAGGGTCAGCCTCGATGCTTCGTTATGGATTGCGTCCATTGCGAGCCCGAATCTGAATATGAGCGGAAGGGCATACGGTGTTGATTTCTTGCTCGATGGAATATCGTCGTATTGAGCCGGTGAGTCAGGATATGGATCCCACGGGAAATCGAGCTGCCGACCATGATATGCCAATTCAGAGCCGAAGTTATTGATCGACGCAGCAAGACGCAGTCCTTTCCATCCGGTATTATAATGAATACCAAAGTCTGTGGCAATACCGGTCGCTGACATGTCCCAGACCATCTCTCCGATTGCCTTGAGGCTAATACCCGCAGCAAGGCGGTCAGTGAACATTCTGCCGAACGAGAAGCCAAGACAGTAACTCGAGGCATTGAACATGATTCCAGTGCCGGTATCCTCGCGGATTGATGTGTTCGGATCGTCAACATCAGTATATTCGAATTCACCCATGGTTAGAACCGTCAAACTGATACCCATGGTACCGAAATCCTGCAGCGGCAGAATAACGGAGAGGTATTCGTGTCTGATGTCGGCAATCCACTCATTGTGATGGAAATTGACCTCACGCGTGGTGAGGAGACCAAGTCCTGCAGGATTCCAGTAGGTGGCTGAACCATCATCTGCAACGGCAACAAACGCTTCGCCCATGGCACTGCCTCTTCCCACACTGATCTTCAAGAACTGAGCACCTGAGGTACCCAACTTAGCAAAATCAGCATAGAGCGGAAGGCAGAGTATGAGCAACAACGCCAATGTCAAATAGATCGGTTTTCTCATTGTAGCCTCCTAGTGTACAACAACGAATTTGCCAACTTGCTCACCAACATTCGAATCAATGTGGAAGATATAGATACCGCTCGCAACAAGCTGACGGTTGTCGCTCAACAGATCCCACCATTCATCACCACCAAGATTGTTCGGCACGGTCGGACCTTGCTCAGGTACCTCAGTATCAATATGCAATATCGAACGCACTAACTCACCATTCAAGTTGAAAATACGAATCGTACAACTCGACGGCAAGTTGATAAACCGCAAACGCCGCTCCAACACCCGCTGCTGCCACTCGTTGTTCACGACATACGGATTCGGCACGACCTTGACATTCAACGCATCAACCGCATCCGCATACGCCGCCGGCGTCGCACTCACACGAACACGACCATACACCGAAGCCGGCGTATACTCATCATTCGCACTCACTAACCACTCATCACCATCCTGCGGCAATAACGTATCCAACAGATACGTACCATTACGCAAACCAATTAAACCACCATTGAGATACAGAAACCGCGTATTACCCATACCCGTACCCGGACGCAACGTATCATGCGACTCCTGCACCCACGGATTCATGTTCCCATACCAGGTAAAACACCAACCCGCACCGAAATGACGCGTCGCCGGCGTATTCTGATACGGACGAT
>DAOVBK010000037.1 GCA_030670605.1 Candidatus Stahliibacteriota bacterium | reverse complement strand
TTTCAATTGACGACATTGACAAGTCACGGCTCTATCCGTTTCAGAAAACAGTTTTATTGTGCGAGAGGAAGATTCCCTATGGTTGGGTGAGTACGTACGGCAGGCTTGCTGCGAAGATCGGCAATCCAGGTGCGGCACGTGCGGTCGGTACGGCACTCGCACGCAATCCCTTTCCGCTTGTCATACCATGCCACAGGGCCATACGGGCAAACGGTTCTCTTGGTGGTTTTCAGGGTGGTGTGAGATTAAAACGCCGTCTCCTGGAACAAGAAGGTGTGCAGTTTGGACGGTCAGGTACGGTAGTTCTCAATAACGTGTGGTAATCCTACTCGCGTACTGGGGAATGTTGAATGCCTACCCTCGCATTCAATCCTAGAATGTTGGTACGAAGAATGCGGGGCCTGTCGGCGATATCGAACATAGTGAGATGCCCTCGTGAGAGTAACATATCTCATCGGGGTTGAGTTAAGCTGTCCTGCAATGAAACCCCGTTTTCATATGTTTGATATTAATAAATTCAGCGGGGATTTGACTCCAGCGTAAATTCCCATTGACAGTAGTACTCTGATGGATGGGGGTCAGGCGGACAGGCAATGCACCGTGTCTGTATACGCGGGTCTATTATGCGGGCAAAATACGTGTATTCAACTATACCTACTGGCTTACATGGAAAATCAGGCAGGTTCTTGCGCTTCCGTGCTTCTTGCACGCGGCAGTTGGTCATCTGGAAGACGCAGCACGTCTCGGTTGCCTCTATTATTTCTTGCTCATTGATAAACGCATAGAGGCGGAACTGCAGTGCCTGTATCAATGCTTGGATGCCACCACCAGGTTGCATGTTGAGTCGCTTCATGATGCGCTTCGCTTCGATCTGTGTAAATATCTGCCATGCCTGACGGTCCAGTTCAATTGCTGCGTCCATGCCGAATTTCCCCTCAGTTGCCTGGAACCACAGGCCGTCATGAGCAAGCCAGTTTTTTGCCGCATCAGATAAAAGAGCAAGCAGTTCGTTCTTGCTTAAGTCGCGCGGTTCAATCACCTATGCTCCTTCCCTGTGTTCATAGTATTGATGGCCATCATGTTCAGTCATTTGTATTTTTTTGTTTACCTTGAGTGTATCAAGATATTTAATGATCTCGTGTCTGTGCAGACCACTGATGTGTTGAATATCTTCGAGTGTAACTGGTCTTCGTTCAATGATGTTGAGGATCTGTTGTTCGGTTTCGGCAATGTGACCAACACTTAGTGCATCTTTGGTGAAGTGCGCAACGATTTCTGCTTTTTTTCCAAGCATATTTTTTATTTCTTGCATTTTTCCTGATGATATAGGTTGTGCCGATTTTTCGCTCGGTGGTCGGACCACGGTATTGATATGTACTTTGTCCGGATTGATCTGATCGATTATAGATTTGAGCTTATTGAGTTCTTCATCACTGTCATTAAGATTTTTCACAAAGACGATTTCTAGCCATAGCTGTCCTTTGAATCGCTTTCGGAAACTAATGAGACCATGAATTATCTCATCCAGTGTAATGTTTGCGTGGCATCGGTTGATCTGTGAGAACGTTTCTTTGTCCGCAGTGCACAGCGTTGGTGCGACGACATCGGCATAACTAAGTTCGTTCTGAACGTCCTGCCTGTGAAGTAAAGAACCATTAGTGAGTACGGCAACGGGAATATCAGTTATTTTTTTTGTCGCTTTGATGAGATATCCGATACGCGAGTGGAGGGTTGGTTCTCCAGAACCAGAGAATGTTATATAGTCGATGTGCTCGTTCTCTTTGAGTGCTTGTGCTACTTCGTCCAAGATCTTCTGTGTTGGATGGTATTCTTTGCGCTCGCAGGTTTTGTTTGTTGTTTTACCACACTGGCAATAAATGCAGTCAAAACTACATGTCTTAAAGGGGATAAGATCGACACCGAGTGAAAATCCCAAGCGGCGTGAGGGAACCGGACCATAGGTATACTGCTTTTTCATCTTCTGTTCTTCATGAGGACGACATCACCGATCTGAGTGCCGATTTCGCTAGCAACAACTGCGCACTTCACATTCAAAAGAAAGAAAATCGGACGTTGTTCATGAGAAAGGGTTTCGTAATTACCCTGACCTTTGCTAATAACAAGGTCTGCGTTTTCAAACAGTTCCTTGAATTGTGGTGAACATTGTGCGAGGACCGTACCTGGCAGGGTACAGCCGGATTCAATGATTTGTGCCACCCTATCTATGCCTGCACACTGTGCATCACGCACCGTTGCATCATTAATGATTGGTCGGCTGCGGACAGCATAGGTGACTCGTTTATTGAGCTGTTCGATGAGCAATCTATCCAATACAGTCTCACCAGCATTATCAGCAATAAAGAGTATGTGATGTGTATGCTCAAGCTGCGTTTTGAATTCTTGGTAGTCTGATACGGCAAACGGTTTGAGCGCTGTGCTCAGTTCGATATCGAGTGTGAAGTCTGGATTTGCCCCGAGGTCAATGGCATTACCTAGTGCTGCGTACTGCAATGCCCGTAAGAGCGGATCAGAGGCCGTCTGGATATCTTGCTTGAATGCAGAGTATTGTGATAGCATGGCATCTGTGCACTTTTGCTTGAGTTCTTTATAGACATCGTCAATTCCGGTCATTACTCGGATCGTATCGTAGACAACCATACTGTTTTCTGGAGGCGTTAACGTGAAGTCCATCCGAGAAAGTTGGTGTCCGATCGTACGCAAAACACTGAGAATATCATCATCGCTGAGGTGCGCATTACGTGCAGCTCTCACGGCTTGCCTGAATATGCAGGGTATGCAGTCTATGTATGTTTTCGTTTTATCCTGTTCCTTTCGTCGAGTAGGGTCACGCGTGGCTTCATGCTTTGTGCCGTGGTGTGATCAACAAGTGCATAGGCAAGTATACAGAGCCGGTCGCCCACTTTTCCTTTATGGGATGCTGGTCCGTACAGAACGCATTTGCCTGAGCCAGGTTTTTCCTGTATTGTGTACGTTATGAGTCGTTCACCATTGTTGTAATTGAGTACGTGCACCTTCTCTCCTGGTACGAGACCTGCTGCTTCCATGATTTTGCCATCAATGCCCATGCTTCCTTTGTAAAAGAGTTGCGTGTGCGTGACGGTTGCCTCAGTAATCTTTGACTTCAGTACTTCGACAAGTATTGTTTTGCTGTTGCAGGCAATGCCATCCTGTATAATCGCCCGGTGGCCGGCAAAGGCAATTTGCGGGAGCTTATTGTTGGGGAAGAAACGTACATCCTTGGCATCAGAGCCAGACTTCAGCGGACCATGTGTATTGCGTAGGGAATACGCGATAAGAAGTACGTTACCGTAGGTCCGCGTGGGTTCTGTGTACACTCCGATGAGTTTATCAACCGTGCCCCGTAAATTCGTTTCTTCGTGGAGTTCACGAGCAACAGCCTGCTCAGGTAGTTCATGTTGTTCAATGAATCCCGAGGGAAGTGCCCATTTGTTCTTACCAGGCGCGACACCGCGCTTAACCAGGAGGACACGGCCTGCGTCGTGCACAAACGCTACCACACTTGGAACAGGATTCGCATAGTCGACCCACGAGCACTGAGGACACAGTCGGCGCGTCTGCCCATCAATTTTCCTTGTTGATAAATTACTTCCACAAATCGGACAATATCTATACTTTTTCATAGGTTTCACGCTTTTTTTCATTTAATTTCTTAAGTAGTATGCTAAGGTCGACCTCATGTTTCTCGGCGAGTTCGCTGACCGTGCCCCAGAAAGGATTACCGCATACAAGACAGGGTAAGCCGTGGGCAATGAATACTCTGACCAGGCTTGGGTACTGCGTGAGAATATCTTCGATTTTCGAGTCTTCTATTATGTCCATAATCAGCTATTATACCTTAAAACGCTGGAAAATCAAGCCCTCTAGTCAGTGCGCCAGGACATCGTTACCAGGGGGACGTGTTGTAGAGACGCACAGTTTCGTTGTATAGTTTGATAGCTGCATAGTTACATGGTTAACCATCGAGCCATCCAACTATCCAACCATGCAACCATTCGCCATTGGCTACTAGCCATCAGCCATCAGTGGTCGAGCTTGCTCGACGCCATGCCGCAGAGTAAACTCTGCCACTACAGATTTAGTCCCATGGTCGGATAGTCGTATGGTCCGATAGTCAAATCATTGGTGTGACGATACGACTATGGGACAATCGGATTTATGAATGCGTCTCATTGGCGTACATTCGACCATAAGACAATAGGACTATAGGACAATCAGACTAATAGGATCGTCCATGTACCTGGCAACGATGTGTTGACCATGGCCACTCTGCGTGCTGCCTACAGTTGACGTTGCTTGACTGTTATACTATTCTATATATACTGTGCCATGATTTCCGTCAAACAGCGGGTGGAGTCGCACAATGCATGAATGGGCACTTGCCGATGGCGTCGTTACCACAGCACATAAGGTCGCTAAACAAGAGAAAATCAAGCGAATAACCAAACTCAAAATAAAGGTCGGTGAGGTACAGCAAATCGATATGGAGATATTCCGGAATGCTCTGGAGCAAATAATCCAACCACGCGATGACTTGCTTAAAGATGCAAAGATCATGATAGACATTGCTGAGGCAGTATTGAAATGCAGAAATTGTGGTCATACGTGGACCTTTCAACAGGCAATGAAGCGACTCAGCCACGATGAATCAGAAGCAATACACTTCGTGCCAGAAATGGCACATGTGTACATGGGATGTCCTGAGTGCAGTAGCCCTGATTTTGAGGTTGCACAAGGGCGTGGCGTCTGGCTTGATGCAATCATAGGTGAGTAACCAATGGATCCGCGTATTGCTGTTATTGATAAGCGACTTGAACAGATAGGGAATATCATCGCTGTTTCAGGCGGCAAGGGAGGGATTGGTAAGAGTTCGGTTGCCTCGATGCTTGCACTTATCCTCACACATGCTAACAAAAGAATCGGACTGCTCGACCTTGATTTTTGCGGTCCTTCAACACATGTCATACTCGGGATCAGAGACGTGTATCCTCGTGAGGAAAAGGGTATTGTGCCTCCGGTTGTTCACAATATGAAATTCATGTCGATTGTTTTTTATGCTGGAGACAAACCATCACCATTAAGAGGGAATGATGTGTCAAATGTGATCATCGAATTACTCAGTATTACACAATGGGGTACACTCGATTTCCTGATTATTGATATGCCACCGGGCATTAGTGATACAACGCTCGATGCCATCAGATTGATACGCAGAACGCAGTTCTTGAATGTTTCGACACCATCGAAACTGGCGTTCGAGACTGTCAAAAAAGTATTGCAGATGCAAAAAGAGCTTGCACTTCCGATAATCGGCGTCATCGAGAATATGAAGACAGCGGATTCAACGTACATTGCCGATGCAGTGAAGGCGTTACATATTCCGTATCTTGGTTCAGTCAGCCATGATGACCGTTTTGAAAGCACGCTTGGTGATGTCGAGGGACTTGCATCAACACGATTCGCCGCAGACATGTACGACATTGTTCGGCACACCGGGGTGTTTGACGTTCATAAGGAAAGGTAAGTACTATGAAATTCCGTAGACCAAAAATCCTGAGGTATCAGGATGCGATCAGGTTCCATGGTCACGACGGACCGTTTCTTGCCCTCGGGTACAAACTTGGGAAGTATATTAATGAGAAACATAAACCAAAGGGGATCATGGATATGCATATCACGGTCACCGTGAGACCGCAGAAGCCATATACATGCATAATTGACGGGCTGCAATGTTCCACAATAGTAACGATGGGAAAAGGCAATATGCAGCTAAGAAAGGGAAGAGGGAATATCTATGTCGTGGTGGAAAAAGCAAAGAAGCGCTACTGCTACGGAATTACGAAAAAGGCTTTGAGTATGTGCATGGGTACTGATCCGTTACCAACCGCCGCACGCAAAATACTCAGGACACCTGCGCACGAGCTGTGGCATATGTGCTGAGATAACACACAAAAATACAATGAAAAAACCGAAGGTTCTTCTTACGCGTATCCTTCCTCAACCAGGTATAGATATGCTCACGGAACAGGTTGACCTCGAGGTATACGAAAAAAATGAAGCAATGCCGAGGGAATGTATTATCGAATCTGTGAGAGATAAGACGGGGTTGATCTGTTTGCTGAGTGACCGTATTGACAAAGAAATCATGCATGCCGGCACCAATCTTAAAATCATTGCCAATTATGCGGTTGGATACAACAACATCGATATTGCTGAAGCGGCAAAAAGGAACATATACGTCACACATACACCTGGTGTTTTGACTGATACGACTGCTGATCTCGCTTTTGCATTGCTTATCTCTGTTGCGCGCCGCATACCTGAAGCGGATAAGTACGTTCGAGAAGGGCAGTTCAAGGGCTGGGAACCAATGTTCCTGCTCGGAACGGATGTTCATAGCAAAACACTCGGTATCATCGGCTTCGGAAGAATCGGCAGGGCACTCGCGCGCAGAGCACACGGCTTTGGTATGAGAATACTATACTATGAACCGAAACGGCTTTCGACTACGATCGAGAAGCAGCACAGCGCAGAGTACAGAATGCTTGACGATATGCTGAGGGAATCAGATTTCGTATCGATTCACGTGCCACTGATTGATGCAACGCACCACCTGATTGCTGAGCGTGAATTCGCAGTCATGAAGAAATCTGCATTCTTGATAAACACATCCCGCGGACCGGTTATCGATGAGCGCGCGCTCGTTGTGGCACTCAGGAATAAGGATATTGCTGGTTGCGCACTCGATGTATTTGAGCGAGAGCCAGCAGTCGAACAAGAGCTTAAAACCATGTCCAATGTCGTGCTTGCACCGCACATTGGCTCGGCATCTGTGCAGACGCGGACACAGATGGCGCTCATGGTTGCAGAAGATGTTATCGCGGTTCTCATTCACGACCAGAAACCCGCACACGAGGTCCTGACAGACCTCAGATTACAGTGATAAAAAAAGTTGATTACGTTGATGAAAAAGGCAGATTACTATTATGGACACGGCCGGTTACACGGATACGAAAAATGATACACAGAAGTGCGTTCGCAAAATCATCGCCGTTGTAAATAGGATTGGACCTATTGACTATTCACGTGTCCTGCTAGAATGAAAGTACTCGTCGCGCCAGGCAGTTTCAAGGAGTCACTCGATGCTGCACAGGTTGCTAAGAACGTCAGAATCGGACTGCAAAAAGCATCCAAAAAATATAATGTGAAAGAGCTGCCTCTTGCTGATGGTGGTTCAGGTACGGTCGCCGTGTTGACTGCTGCCTACAAAGGTGAGTCCGTCACCTGCCGTGTCTGTGGTCCGCTCGGCAACGCTGTCAACGCAGTCTATGGATGGGTGTCGCAGAAGCGTCTTGCGATCATCGAACTTGCTCAGGCAGCCGGATTGGCGCTCGTACCACCTGGACAACGGGATCCGTGTGCGACGACAACAAAAGGCGTCGGCGAACTGATCGTGGATGCAGCCAATCGCGGGAGCAAAAGGATTATACTGGGCGTCGGTGATAGTGCGACCATAGACTGTGGCGTGGGCGCGCTGTCCATACTCGGTATTCAATACGTTGACAAGAACAATAAAGCGGTGGCTCCGAATTGCCGTGGTCTCATCGCTGTGAAGCGCATAGACGATTCTCAATGTCCCTCCAGGATCAAACGTATTGATTTTGCCGTTGCTGCTGATGTGAGAAACGTTCTGACCGGCATACAGGGTGCACTCGTCTATGCGCGACAAAAAGGCGCGACGCGCGCAATGATTCCTGTCATTACGAAAGCTCTGCGCAATTTCAGGAAGGTTGTGCTAACACAGTATGGCAAGGACCTCGGCAAAATGTCTGGCTCGGGCGCAGCAGGAGGCGTTGCCGGTGCGTTGGCTGTAATCATGAACGCTGAGTTGCGCTCAGGATTTGATGTCGTAAGCGAGGCAGTCAATCTAGAAGCGCACATTCGCATGAGTGACCTGATCATCACAGGAGAGGGTAGAATTGATAAACAGAGTTTCTACGGTAAGGCAGTGAGAAACGTTATTGATATCGCCCATGCATACAAAAAACCAGTCATTCTCATTGCTGGTTCCATAGCAAAAGACGCTCGCATTTCTGAAAAAGGCGGTGTCGCTGACTATTATAGCTTGGTAACATCTGGCACTTCCTTGACCTATTCGATCAAGAACACGCCACGATTATTACAAGAAACTGCCTGTACAATTGGCAAAGCCCTGCTTAAGAAGATGTCATTGCGAGGGACGTAGTCCCGCGGCAATCTCGTAAATATCCCTCTCCCTTGAGGGGAACCACAAACCTAATCTCCTCTCCCTTGACGGGAGAGGATTAAGGTGAGGGTGCATCAAATGCTGTTCCCTGCATCCTGATTCCGGCGCTCTGCAGTGTAGGGGTGAGGGGATGTCATTACGAAGAACAGCGTTCTGAAGCAATCTCAAATGTCAAATGTTGAGACCTGACCCCGAGAACTTTCTTGTCGGAAGAGGGAGTGAGTTAGCACCAATTCTGTATTGACACAAAGTGTATTATAGATATTATAAGTTCTTATAGTAACAGAGGTGGGGAAACAAAGAACCTTCCAAGGTTGTTATGATGGGATTTAATATTTGTTATTTGACTGCGTTTGTTATGGCTTTTGCCTATTCAAACGAAGAGTGGGATTTTGCAACTCATTTATCTTCAATGGGGAATCTAACATTTATCATCAGGGACCCACAGACTATTCCGAATCTTTATGCCCTTGAAGGAAATCCAGTGGATCTTTTAGATTATTTTGCCGGAAAAGGAGAATTAGAGTTTGCAAATTATGTTAATAGCCAGCAATTAAAACGATTTCGACTTAGGCCTATGATGCGTTACATCCAAAGAATAGATACAGAATTGGCGATGAGCGTATACACTAAATATGAAAAGGATTATTATAGCGATACAGAAGAAGAACTAGAATACAAAATGAAAACAGGTGCTTTTCATCTAAACGGACGGATAAAGAAATTTAGTATTGGATTCACAGGACGGTTTTTACGGAGTTTTTCAGAATACAATGATTATAAATATCGGAACTTTGTTTTTAACGCTGGGATATATTTTCTTTACAGTTGGAAAAAAATAAAGACAGGAGCGGGCTTGACACGGCAGACAAGAGATTCCTGGGAGTATTTACCAGACCCATGGCCAGAACCATGGAACGAATTCCATGGATCAATCTTTGATGTACCGGTATATCTGATTGTAAATTACTCGCCTGTTGAATATGTCTTCGTCTTTCATTGCCCTGGAACTAATTTAGCGGACACATACAGTTTATATAATCGATTTATCATAAATAAAGCGATTGGTGATAACTACGTCAGAGCGGGTATAGAGTTGTGCTATTCCAATGAGCTTGTTGAAGATAAATTGACTATTTCACCAGGGATATCTTGGGAATGGGAAAAAGGCAAAACCGGTCTTGAGTATACTCTAATTAAAAGAATGTATTCATTTAACCACATTGATAAATATCACGAGTGGTCACTAAAATATGGTGGTGAAATGGAAATTTCTTCAGTATTAATAACCAGATGGGGTTTTACAAAAAATAGTCCTGGAAGATTTGCTTTTCACACCGGTATTGGATATTGTCTATCATCGGGAATACAATCTGAGTTAGGTATTACAACCATGCATAATAAAATAAATGAAGTCGATGAAATCATACCACATCTGTCAGTCAATTTGGTTTTCTGAAGGTTATTACCAGAACAAAAACGACCTGCTATATTTTGTTGACTTTTAGGCATGATAAGTCATTATATTGCATGAGTTATTTTTGAGAAACAGAAATATCGGCGGATCGTGTCAACTTTTGTCTTGATTGACATGCGTAATGCCGTACAATTGCTGCCAACGAGGAGGTCTTCTGGGTTGGAAGCCAAGAACGCAT
>DAOVBK010000230.1 GCA_030670605.1 Candidatus Stahliibacteriota bacterium | reverse complement strand
GGTCCATCAGTTGCCGCTGCCGCGCGAGCTCACGTACTTTTCGTTCGCTATCAGCTGCCAGAAATAGCTCACCTGCCTGTGGTAGGCCACTGAATCCAAGTACGAGCACCGGTGTTGATGGTCCAGCACTGTCAACTCGGTTCATTTGTTCATCAAGTAGTTCCCTCACGCGACCGTGGTGTGCACCGCTCACGAACGGATCGCCTTTGTGGAGCGTGCCTTCCTGGATCAAAACAGTCGACACATTTCCCTTACCCCGGTCGAGCCGTGCCTCAATAACAACACCCTTTGCGGTTTTATCAACCGGCGCTTCAAGCTTCAGCTCCTCCGCCTTCACAAGTATTGCGTCCAGTAAATCAGGAATTCCGACACCTTTGAGAGCTGATGTTTCAACACAAATCGAATTCCCACCAAACTCCTCAACGACAACCTTCTCCTTCGCAAGTTGTGTCTTAACAAGATTCACGTTTGCAGTCGGTCGATCGATCTTGTTGATGCAAACAATGATTGGAACATTCGCAGCACGTGCATGGTCAATCGCTTCGACCGTTTGCGGCATGACACCATCATCGGCAGCGACGACCAAAATCACAATGTCAGTAACCTGTGCTCCACGTGCGCGCATTGAGGTGAACGCTTCGTGCCCCGGTGTATCAAGAAATGTAACGTTCTTATCATGGTATATAATTTGATATGCTGCCATACGTTGTGTGATCTTGCCATATTCTTCTTCCACTGTTTTGAGTTTTGTGATCGCGTCGAGCAGCGTTGTCTTACCATGGTCAACGTGACCCATGATCGTAACGACTGGTGGTCGCTCCTTTTTCGCAACGTCCTCTTCTGGTGCAAGCTGCTCTTCTAGTGACATAACCTTGATTTCGTAGCCAAATTCGTCAGCAAGCACCGTAATGGTATCGAGGTCGAGCCTCTGGTTGAGGCTCGCCATAAGTCCCATGTCAATGCACTTCTTGATAACATCACTCGTTGGTAGCTTCAGCGATTGTGCCAGTTCTGCGACGGTCATGAAATCCACAACGTCAACAACTTTCACTGTCGGTTTGACTTCTACTTTTTTCGGGACTTCACGTTTATAGTGTTTCTTGACTTCCTTTTTTTCAATTTTTGCAAGCGTTGATTTAACTTTCTCTTTGATTGCTTGTTGGTCAATCTTGGTTTTCTTTACTTTTGCTTTCGGCTTTGTGTACCGACGCGTGAATTCCTTCTTGATACGCTGCTTTTCCTCAGAGATCTTCGCCTTTACTTTCTTGACCTCCTCTTCGGTAAGAAGAGACATATGGCCCTTGGCTTCGATGCCAATCTCCTTGAGCAACTTAAGAAACGCCGCGCTTGAGAATCCTAAGTTCTTTGCTACTTTATGAACTTTTTTCTTCGGCATTTGTCTCCTCTTCTTTATCCTTTGTATCTTCTTGGATAGTCTCGGCCGTTATATCTTCCCCTTCTGTCTCTCCTTTTTCCGATTCTCTTTCAGGCTCTGGCTCTTTTGTTTCCTCAGCTTCTTCGGCCGTATCATCTTTTGCCTGTTCCTCTTTCTCTGTGTCCGCTGACTGTTTTTTCGATGCCGCACGTTCTTTCTCGATTTTGGCCTTCGCTTTTTTAGAACGGCGTATCTTTCTCTCAGTCGCTGTTTCTTCCACTGGCTTCACAGGTGCTTCTTCTTTCTTCTCTTCTTTTGTACGCAGAGTAGTAAGTACCCGCTCTACTGTTTCATCATCAAGCTTGAGGAGGAACTTAAGCTCTTCAACTGGTGCCTTAAGCACGCTCAGTACATTACTGTACCCCTTTTCCTTCATGATTTTCCTCAAGGCTGGCTCAAGTTCCTTGATCTCATCAATGTTAATCTCTGCCAGTGCTTTCTCAGCGAGTTCTTGTTCATACTGAGATTCCTTCTTGATCTCAATCTCAACTTCACAGAGCCTCGATGCAAGATCAACATTGACGCCATTCTTGCCTATTGCCTTGGAGTAATCGTCATCTTGTACGACCGCGAGAACATGGTTCTCATCGATCGTAATAACCTCCTTAATCTTCGCAGGCGACAAACTTCTGGAAACCTGTAAGTGCGGATCCTTGCTCCATTGAATAACATCGATACGTTCACCTGATAAGTCCTTGACAATCGACTGAATACGGCTCCCGCGATAGCCAACACACGCACCGATCGGATCAATCCGTGGATCCAATGTCTGTACGGCAACCTTTGCACGCGTTCCCGGTTCGCGTACGATTCTCACAACCTCGATAGACCCATCCTTAACCTCAGGTATTTCATAGAAAAGGAGCCGTTCCATGAACTTAGAATCGGTCCTCGAGAGGATGATCTTCGGCCCCCATTGCGCGCGGTCAACCCGCGAAACGACTGCGCGAATTGGTGAATCAAGCCGATAATGTTCTGTTTTCATCATGCCGTATGATGGAATCGTCGCCTCTACTGGGCCAAGGTCGACGAGTACCTCGTTTCTGCTCACAACCTTAACAATACCCTTAACAATCTCACCGACCTTCTTGTCATACTCTGCCATGATCCGGGTTCTTTCTGCCTCACTGACGCGCTGTGTCAATGTCTGCTTCACCGATTCAATTGCAGTCCTGCCCAGTTCTGCAAGAGCTATCGGTATCCTGTACTCATCACCGATCGCATATTTAGAATCCTTTTCATGTGCTTCCGCGAGCAGTATTTCTTTTGCCGGCTCTGTAACCTCATCGACGACTTTTTTCACAATGAATATCCGTATCTGCCCGGTCGATTTGTTGACGACAACCTCAGATTCAGTCTCTTTCCCGAATCGTCTCTTCACGCCGTTCTTTATTGCCTCTGCGAGTGATTCAATCACATAGTCAAATTTCACGCCTCGTGCTCGTGCGATAGATTTGATGTTCTCAACAATAAGATTATCTTCGTTTGTCATATTCTAATTCCTCCACGACCTTTGCCTTTACTATCGAAGCATACGGTATTGTGTTCTCACCGAGGTCTGTCGCAACAATGATGTGCGTACCTTGTGCGCGTCGCAGGTATCCTCTCAGTTTTTTATCCCCGCAGTCCACTTCAATGAATTTTCCAATTGCCCAGACATAATGCTCCTGGCGCCTGAGTGCTCGTTCAACGCCCGGGGACGAAACTTCAATGGTGTACTGCCCTTCGAAAATACCTTCACTGTCCAAGTCTCTCGAAATAAGCCTGCTTACCTTCTTGCAATCCTCAATAGTAATCCCGCCTTCTTCTTTGTCAATAAAAACCCGCAAAAGTCTTGTAACATCGTTAAAATGCATATCATAGAGCCGAAACCCGACTGTATCAAGAATACTGCGCATAATCTCAGAAACTCGCTCCATATTCTCAGCCATCAAT
>DAOVBK010000095.1 GCA_030670605.1 Candidatus Stahliibacteriota bacterium | reverse complement strand
TTACTGCATGGCAAGTGGTGGTTCTCCGCATGATGATACAATTCCGTCTGATCACTATTTCTCTGACCTTGATGGTAACTGGAATACTGATGGTGACGGCACGTATGGAGAAATGAATGACGGTGTGAATTTGTACAGTGATGTCTACGTTGGTCGCGCGCCAGTCAAGAACGAAACCCATATTGACAATTTCATCACGAAGATCATCACCTATGAAACATCGCCATCTTCATCGTTCTTGAAGAAAATTCTCTTGCCAGTCGGTAATTTGTGGTCAGGCAATCACGGCAACGGCATCAACGATACGGTTGCTGCGGCAGTGCCCGGTGACTGGCAGAAGTCGAAACTGTACCAGGACTACGGTTTGATGACAAGGTTCATTGTACGCGATTCGATAAACCAGGGTTTTAATCACAGTAGTATGGTTGGTCATGGCAGTGTCTATGGGATTTATTACAACTACGGTGCGAGCGTTTTCTACTACCAGTCTGATGCGGGCGTGCAGACAAATGATTCAACCGATGCCGTGATAACGACGAGCATCGCATGTCATGTTGGTGGTGTAGATCTTGCCGGTCCGAGTTCTGACAATGATTGCCTTGCTGAACGCATGATCAACACAAACAAGAAATGCGCCACTGCGACGGTGATGAATACGAGATTCGGCTGGGGCTATACTGGTCCACAGAATAATATCGGCTTGTCAGGAGAGTATTCGGTCTGGTTCTACAGAAAGCTCTTCAACACAAATGCCTACCATATTGGTGAAGTGCTCGCGGCTGCCAAAGATCAGCTTGCGCCACGGGCTCTTGGTCAGGCTGTGTATCGATGGTGTCACTATGAGTTCCAGCTCTTCGGCGACCCGGAAATGCCGATATGGACTGATGCAACAAAGGAACTCGATGTCACCCTGAGCTCGAGCAGAATCGCCGTGTACGGAGACGGAAACCCGGATACGTTCACGGTAACCGCTGAGTATTCAGGCTCCCCGGTGAACAACGCGCTCGTGACCATTATGTTTGATTCAACTGCCTACGAGAGACTGTATACTGATGGTTCCGGCCAGGCGCAATTCATCTTTCCTGATGACGTGTTTGACCACGAAGGTGATGCCTGGGTAACTGTGACGCACTACAGCGAGAACTACTTACCGGCACTTGAAAGTGGTTCAATTGTCGACTGGCTAAGTGTCTACGAACAGCCGTCTGAGGAGTATCTACCCTTGGATCTCACAATTGGACCAAATCCGGCAAAAGACGTGCTCCATCTCAATTTTGGTGCACCGATCAGAAATAATGTAACGGTCCAGCTGTATGATATTCAGGGAAGACTCGTCAACACAACCACGGTCGAGAAAGGTATTAGCAAAATAGTGCTCCCGACGTCACAACTGAGCAACGGCGTCTACTTCGTGAAGACAAGCGGCGACATTGCGCGTCAAGAAAAAATCATTATTGTAAAATAACACGAGGGGGCATCTGCCCCCTCTTTTTTTTACCTTCACCTCCCCATTACACTCGCGAACTGTTTTTTCAATCATTTCCGGCGTTCTGTATCACCGTACTGACCTTGACTTTCACGCATTTTTTCGTACAATTAAGCGATGAGACTCGTTAATATTAACGAAATGAAGAAAATCGACCACTGGGCAATACACAAACTCGGTATTCCCGGTGTCGTGCTCATGGAGAATGCCGGTCGCGGCTGTGTCAATGTTCTGGAAGAATACTATGATCCCGAACATCTGAACGTTCTTATCATATGTGGCACCGGGAACAATGGCGGTGATGGTTTCGTCATTGCACGGCACCTGCAAAACCGGGATGCCCACGTCAAAGTCATCATTCTCGGGTCTGCTCGAGCGCTCAAAGGTGATGCACGGACGAACTTTGTATTAATGAAAAAAGCGGACATTGCATTTCATGAGGCAAAAGATATACAGACTATCAAACGGATATATGCGGCATTCAATCCCACAGTGATTGTCGATGCCATTTTCGGCACTGGTTTCCAGGGCACGCCAAAAGGCATACACCGTAAGACGATCGAGTTCATAAACAATACTGAGGCATTCATTCTTGCAGTTGATATCCCCTCTGGCATCAATGGCGATAACGGTCAGTTTGAACAAACGTGTGTCATTGCTGATGCAACAGCCACCATGTGTCTGCCTAAACGGGGTAATTTCTTGTTCCCGGGAAGAGAATTCTGCGGCGACATTTACATCGTCGATATCGGCGTACCTTACTCACTGATCGAACACGGGTTCCCGCACATTACTGAATTCGATCATATCAGCGCTTCTATGCCGTGCCGTACGCCTGATGGCAATAAAGGTACGTTCGGTTCTGTCCTGGTTATCGCCGGCGCACGCGGGTTTGCTGGTGCCGCAGCAATGGCTGCACGTGCGGCACTCAAGGTGGGTGCCGGTCTCGTCAGACTTGCCGCACCATCGGGGATCATGGATGCGCTTGAATCACAACTATTAGAGGTCGTCACGGTCACGTTACCGCAAACCACTGCTGAGACAATCAGCAAAAAAGCGTGCGATACACTGTTGCCGTATCTTGACCGAACAGATGTCGTTGTTATCGGCCCGGGTCTCACAACCAATCCAGAGACTGCAGCGTTTGTTTCTTCATTCATACCACATGTATCTGCACCACTTATTGTCGACGCAGATGCCATCAACATCATCGCACAAAACAAGAAAATTCTCAAAAAAATACGAGCACCCTTCGCACTCACGCCACACCCGGGTGAACTCTCCCGGCTCACAGAACGTTCTCCGCAGGAAATCAATCTTGAACGCATCGACCTGGCACAAGAACTCGCACGGCAATATGGCGGCGTTCTCGTGCTCAAAGGCGCGCCGACCGTCATTGCCTCGCCCGAGGGTGATGTCTATGTCAATCCGACGGGCAACTCCGGTCTTGCAACGGCAGGTTCGGGTGATGTCTTGGTCGGCATGATGAGCGGCTTGTGTGCGCAGGCACTTCCTCTCATGACTGCATCGACTGCAGCGGTATTCCTGCACGGCCTGTGTGCAGAACTCGCCATGGATGAGAGCAACGAATACTCCCTCACGGCTGGTGACCTCATTGATTTCATACCAGCATCGATTAATTACATACTGGGGAGAGAATTTGTAGAAGACGAACCTGATGATTAATACACTCTTGTTGTGTTTACTCAGCTCGATTATCATGAGGCCTGAAAATGCCTTTCTTGATCGTTATACACTCATACCACCCCTCGGCATAGTCAAATCAATCGATACGTCACTCCGCTCAGTATTTGCCATCAATGATAATTACTTACTCGTTTTTGAAAAGCAACGTTTCGAGCTTGAAAAAACAGTACGTTTCGAAAAAAACATACACCTCGTCGGGTATGACCCGTACTTCGATGATGTGTGGGTGTTGACCGAGAATTCTCTGATCCGCCTGAATGCACTCACCTTCAGCGCACAGGAATTTCCGCTCAGCACTACGGTATCAGCATTTGGCATTGGCCAGGATGCGCTCTTCCTCGATGGTGTTGCAGATTACCGTCTCGATAAACGGACGGGCAGCCTCCAGAAGGTTTTTGAATTCCCTGGTAATCTTACCTGGCGTAGGAGAACAACGAGTGCAGAATTCAGACAGTATCCGTTCCTCACGCCGTATTACTATTACGATGACCCGGAAGAAACACAACAACCCTTTTCTGAATTCAGTATTACAACGCTCCACAGTGATGGTATCGACCTCTACGTTGGCACTGACCGATACGGCATACTCAAATACAATACGATATCGTGGAATAAGGAACGCTTCGTCTATGGACCGCTCAATTCAAGAATCTATCGAGTAAGGAAATTTGGAGATATGGTCTACTTCATTTCGGCGCAGGGTATATCCGTCTATCCACAGGATACGCGGAACTGGCGATACCAGCGATTTGCACAACGCATAACAGACATGCTGCCGCTTGGCAACACCTTCCTTTTCAGCGTGGGCAATAGACTCTCAGAAATGGAAAGCGGTGTGATGCTGACGGTTGGAAACACAACGGCTGACATACTTGCACTCTCTGCTGACGAGTCACACATCTACATAGGTACGCGTTCCGGGTTACTCCGTATGGAAAAAGGTAGCCGTACACCGCTGTCGTTTGGTCCGGACCGGTATGCGGTGTACAGTGTATACGCGACAGACGAGAAGCTCTACGCAGGAGATGAGTTTGCACTCTATGCGTACGACCGTCTCACACATACATGGGCAGAAATAGTGCCGTTGGGAATAAAGGACATCATAGAGCTTAAGGGAGACCTGTACCTACTGGGACTCAACAATCAACTCATGAGATATCCCCTGAGCCATGACATGACTGCACAAGATACTGTTGACTGGTTTCTCCTGCCCTACTTCAATGTCTATGATATTGATACAGATGATGACGTTCTGTACTGCGCATCATTTGCCGGCGTGTACGCATACGAACCAGAGACTGAATTCTATACGATGATCCACGACTTGCCGAGCCTACGTTATGATTATGTGTTCGTTGTTGACAGCACGATTGTGGCAGTTTCTCAGGACAATCTCTACGCCATCCCGGTAGAATATAGAAACTGACTGCGCATACACATGGCTGAAAAACGATCGAGCTTCGTTGAACATCTCGAGGAATTACGAAAGCGAATACTCTACTCGCTCGCCGGTGTTGGCATCTGCTCGGTTATCGGTTTTGTTTTTGCAAAACGCGTGCTCAACATCCTCATACAGAAAACCGACCTGCACTCAGCCTATTTTTTCTCACCAATTGAAGCATTCACGACGCTCATCAAAGTTACCATTTTCATTGGTGTATTCATTTCTTTTCCGTTCATTCTCTACCAGACATGGCTCTTCATAGGACCGGGACTCACGCAGAAGGAGCGCGGTATTTCAATATCGTACTTGAGTTCTGGTATCATTCTCTTTGCTATTGGTAATCTGTTTGGCTACTTTATTCTCATACCGTTTGGACTCCGATTTCTGCTTTCCTTTGGCTCAGAATATCTCCAGCCATTGATGAATATCAGCAAATACCTGAACTACATTTTCTGGTGTCTGTTGGGAAGCGGTTTTCTCTTTCAACTACCTCTTCTTCTCTTTTTTTTGATACGACTCGGTGTGCTTGATGTCGGAACAGTGACCAAACACCGGCCAGAAGCGATTGTTGCCGTTTTGATCCTGTGTGCATTCATCACACCAACCGGCGATTTCTTGACCCTTCTTTTGATATCCGTGCCATTACTTTTGTTGTTTGAATTGAGCATTTTTGCAGCACGTTTTTCGCAGAGACGCAAAGCATAACCGAGCAGTTGACAAGACCTAAACCTTATTTGTCGCTGCATACGTCCTATTATATAAAGGAGGTTTTCCATGAAATATGCTTCCCTCATGCTCATCTTCCTGCTTGCCGTAACCGTCAATTGCAGCAAAGAAAATGATGAAACAGACATACAGGAATTGCTCGAATCATCATGGTTCATTGGTGATGGTTCACTTATGGCAGTTGATGACAGCACGAACACACCAGGCACTGCAGGAACGCTGCTTCCTGGAGAGATTATTCCCTGGGTGCGCTGGGTTCGCTTCATTGAACGACCAGTCACGGTGTTCTTTGATATCACAGTCGAAGGAGACAGTGCCGATGTCATCATCCGGTCGTATTTCGAAGGCAATTCGTCGTGGTACGGCTTCTTTGTACGAAACGCACCCGGTGGTCCAGTATACCAGCGTACGATAGCGGACAGCGTTGTTCGTAAGATCAAATGCTTCAAAGACAATACAGGATGGCATATTGCAAGTCTTACGCCAGCTGATATCTACACTATCGACACAGACTATCCTGTCTTGATCAGTGAAGTGCGTGCTGAAGTCAGCAGTCGGGACTATGTCTTTACCATGACGAGTGCTGATACCTATTTCGAGAAACATCAGTTACCCATATTCTACCCTGAGGACACGGTCGAGGTCACGGTTATCTGCTCAGCGTCTGATGATTCCACGTGGGCGTTTCTGCACCACGGTGCCGGCCACAGACCAGGCATTGGACTGCGCCACCATAACCGCACGCCATTTGAGCGCGAAAATACAACAACATTCACCGGCACCTGGATCATTGCGAACGATTCCATACGCATCACACCAGCAGTGAGACACAGCGCCATTGATGTGCTTGGCTGGCAGACACTGTTTGGTGATTCACTGGCATCATACTATACGCGGGCTTGGTGCCTGCCCTACATTGTTCTGCAGCACGGCGAAGATATACCAGAGGATATTGAATAGAACTAAAGGGGCCAGAGAATAATGGGGTCAGACCCACTTGGCAGAT
>DAOVBK010000020.1 GCA_030670605.1 Candidatus Stahliibacteriota bacterium | reverse complement strand
TCGTGAAGCCTCCTGTTGCAATGTCGAAGTGATGAACGGTGGCGGCGGCGTGCGTTGCGGATTTGTTACTCGGAACGATACGACGGCAAACGCGACACCTTTTTGCAGAGCTTTTATCAGTTTGTTAAGCTCATCTTTTGTGTCGATTTTTCTGGTTTCACCATTGATCCGCCACAGCGTACCCTTGAACCGCTCTCCCTTCGACGTTTCAAATTCCGCCTCTGCGGTCCAATAGGGTGTGGGTTTAAACTCTGTGATTTCTTTTTCGCGCTCACAAATAAGCCGTAGCGCGACGGTTTGCACCCTTCCTGCAGACAAACCACTTTTTAGGATTTTCCACAAGATCGGGCTCGTGTAGTATCCAACAATACGGTCAAGCACTCTGCGCGCCTTGTGTGCATCAACAAGACTAAGATTGATCGTCGTGGGATGTTGCAGTGCGTTGTTGACGTGCTCTGGTGTGATTTCATAGAAGAGCGCTCGCTTGATTCTCGGAGCAGTTGAATTGAGTTCTTCGGCAAGATGCTGGGCGATCGCCTCGCCTTCGCGGTCGGGGTCAGGAGCCAGAAAAATCTCGGGTGCATCTTTGCATGCCTTTTTTATTTCATTTATGATACTTGCTTTCCCGCGTATTTTTATGTAGTACGGCTGGAAGTTATTTTCAACATCAACACCGAGTTTTGATTTCGGTAGGTCTTTGATGTGCCCGCGGGAAGAGAGTAGCGTGAATTCTTTACCAACAAATCCTTTTATGGTTTTGCTTTTTGTTGGTGATTCGACAATAATTATTTTTTTTGGTTTCTTCTTCGTTTTTTTCTTTTTCACGGTGCATTATAGTCACAGGGTGTAATAATGTCAAGGAATTTTTTTTGGATACTACAGAACTGTATTATCGATGAGCCGCGTGGAACTGAAGTAGACAGCTACGACGAGAAGTGTTCCTTTCCTTAGTTTTTTCACAGGAGCAAGTGTGTTTTTGTCCACTGCTTCGATATAATCAATCTTTCCGCCTTTGTTGTGTATCATACGCCGCATCTTTTGAAGAGCTTTTTTTGTATCTGTGAGACCGCCTTTGAATGCCATTTTCACCCATTGTAGAGACTGGTGCAGGACGACCGCATTAGTACGGTCATGTTTTGAAAGATGCAGATTACGGGAACTCATTGCTAAGCCATCTGGTTCACGTACAATCACGCCGAGTACAATTCGTGTATCCAGATTCAAATCCTTCACCATTCGTTGAATGATGACGGCTTGTTGATAATCCTTTTTGCCAAATACAGCGATGTCAGGTTGTACAATGTTGAAGAGTTTTAGCACAATTGTCGTGACGCCCTGGAAGTGGTGTGGCCGTGTTATGCCGCACAGCACCGAACTCAAATCATGTACTGTAACGCGTGTTTTGAAATCTAATGGATACAGAACCCGCACCGAAGGAGCAAAAACGAGATCGACTCCTTCGTTTTTGAGCAATGCGAGGTCTTTTGTGAGATCTCGGGGGTATCTGCGCAAGTCTTCATGTGGTTCGAACTGCGTTGGATTAACAAAGATAGAGACAACGACAAAATCAGATTTCTTGCAGGCAGTACGGACAAGTGAAAGATGACCTTCATGCAAAGCACCCATGGTCGGCACAAAGCCAACGGTCTTGCGTTGTCGCCTGGCAGCAGCCACGATGCGCTTGACCCGTTTAATGCTCTTGACGAACTGCATGCGGGATTATAGCCGAATCCACCGCATTTTCAATGCTCCCAATGAGTCCAATTGTCCCATAGTCCTATGGTCGTATAGTCGAATGTACGACAATGAGACGATCTAACGATAGCACAGGAATAGCCGAAACTTGTCTCGCGCTCAGGGCGCAGAGCGAGCTCTGCTAATCCTGAATAGTTGGGATGGTTGAATAGCTCTGTGGTTGGATGGTTAACAATGCAACTATACAACGATCCAGCGATATAACAATGTTGTAGTGGCAGAGTTTACTCTGCGGAAATCCATTAGTCCAATTGTCTTATCGTCCTATTGTCGTATCGTCACATCAATGATTTGACTATCAGACTATCGGACAATCAGACGATAAGACGAATACGAGTTCAGTCGAGCCAGCTCGACCACTACAGATTTGATTAGTCGGATAGTCAACGTTTATTGGTCCCATGGTCGACTATCAGACCATAAGACAATAGGACTATGAGACTAATGAGCATTTTCTTGACTTTGGCTTTTTATCGGCTATAATAGAGGTCATTTCAAGACGAAAGGAGCTCCAAAATGGCATTACTTGAAATACGATGGCACGGCAGAGGCGGCCAGGGCGCGAAGACTGCTGCTCTGTTATTTGGCGCTGCTGCCGTTGAAACAGGCAAGTACATTCAAGCATTTCCTGAATATGGACCGGAGAGAATGGGTGCACCGGTTTTTGCATTTAATCGGATTTCTGATGAACCAATACACCAGCACTGCGGAATAAAGAATCCCCGTATTGTCGTTGTGCTTGACCCGACACTCATGGAAACAATTGATGTGACTGAAGGACTACCGGCGGATGGTGTTGTTCTTGTGAATACACAGAAGACTGCGGCTGAGATCAAGAAACAGCTCACGTTGACGACACAAGAGATATATGTTGTTGATGCGAGCAAGATCGCAAATGAGATATTGAAACGCGACATACCGAATACCCCGATGCTCGGCGCGCTCATTAAGGTCAGCAAGTTGCTCGAGTTCGAACCGATGCTCAAATCAGTACATGACCGTTTGCAGAAGAAATTCCCTACACGACCGGATGTTGTTGAGGGCAATATTAAGGCGATAAAGCGTGCATATGAGGAGGCCGAGGCATGAAAAAAGAAAAGAAAGGCTGGAAGGAATTACCGATCGGGCTCGTTCTGGATGCCGCAACCTGTCTTGATTTTGAAACAGGTGATTGGCGCAGTGAAAAACCGATTTGGGACGAGAACAAATGCACGCACTGTCTGATTTGCTGGGTGTACTGTCCGGATTCAGCGATCATTGTCAAAGATGGCAAGGTTCAGGGTATCGATTACAAGTACTGTAAGGGATGTGGCATATGCGCGGAAGAATGTCCACCTAAGGTGAAGGCAATTACTATGGTAAGGGAGGAAAAATGATAGTAGCTCGCACAGGAAATGAGGCAATGGCTGAAGCAATGCGTCAGATAAACCCCGATGTTGTTGCTGCATATCCGATCACGCCGGCAACCGAAGTTGTTCAGTTGTTTTCTAAATTCGTTAACGACGGTCTCGTTGATACTGAATTTGTGCCAGTTGAGAGCGAGCATTCTGCATGCAGTGCGTGCGTCGGCGCGTCGGCAAGTGGTGCGCGTGTGATGACATCAACTGCGTCACAAGGACTTGCCCTTATGCATGAAATTCTTTTTATTGCTGCTGGACTTCGCTTGCCCATAGTAATTTGTCTTGTGAACCGTTCGCTATCGAGTCCGATCAACATTCATTGTGATCATTCAGATACACTGGCTTCGCGTGATGCGGGATGGCTGCAAATCTATGCAGAAAATGCACAAGAAGCATACGATACGACCATTCAGATGGTTAAGGTTGCAGAGCACGTGCTCTTACCGGGCATAGTGACAACCGATGCCTTTATTATCAGTCATGGTATGGAACGCGTTGAGCTCATTGATGACAAGGACGTGCCCGCATTTCTCGGCGAACGGAAAGTCAGTTACTCGCTTCTTGATGTTGACAATCCATTAACCCTTGGACCCTTGGATTTACAGGACTACTTTTTTGAGCACAAACGGTCTGAAATCGACGCAATGGACCATGTGTTACCCGTTCTTGAGCAGGTGCAAAAAGAATACGGTGACAAATTCGGTCGCTACTACCCGATCGTTGATGAATACAAAATGGATGACGCAGAAGTGGCAATTCTTGCGATGGGCTCGACCGGTGGTACAGCAAAGGTTGCCGTAGAACGGTTGCGTGAAAAAGGCAAAAAGGTCGGCTTGATACGCAGTAGAGTGTATCGTCCATTTCCAAAAGCGGCGATGACAAAAGCATTGGTAAAGGCAAAGGTCGTCGGTGTGCTCGATCGTTCAGATACGATGTCATCGCTTGGCGGACATCTGTATAATGATGCGCGCTCGATTCTGTATGATGCTGAAGCCCGTCCTCTCTTTAAGAATTATGTGTACGGACTCGGTGGCAGAGACATCAGTATTGAGGAAATTGAATCAATATACGCGGAGCTTCTTGGAATTCAGAAATCAAGCAAGGTCGACAAAGATATCGTGTATTTTGGCGTAAGGGGTGAATGATGGCTAAGCTCAAAGAACTGGCAGCTCAAAAAGAGAAATTCGTTGGTGGACATCGAGGTTGTGCGGGTTGTGGTGCAGCAATTGTCGCACGACAGGTGCTTATGGCAGCAGAGAATCCAGTTGTGGTTGGTGCCTCTACTGGTTGTCTCGAAGTATTCTCGACAATATATCCCTATTCTGCATGGAATGTTCCGTACATCCACAACGCATTCGAAAACGTTGCTGCAACAATGGCTGGTGTTGAAGCGGCATATAAGGTACTCAAGAAAAAAGGTAAGATTAAAAAGGACCTCAGGTTTATTGCTTTTGGCGGTGATGGTGGTACCTATGACATCGGTCTACAGGCACTGTCCGGCATGATTGAGCGCCGGCACCGGGTCTTGTACGTTTGCTATAATAATGAAGCTTACATGAATACTGGTGTACAGCGGTCTTCAGCAACACCTCGTGGTGCGCACACGACAACGTCACCAGCCGGTAAGGTTATACCTGGTAAACCGCAATTGAGAAAGAATCTCACTGAAATTGTGATTGCACACGAACCTGGTTACGCGGCACAGGCGACGTTTGGCTACTGGAATGATCTGGTAACCAAGGTGAGGAAAGCCCTGGCGTGTGAAGGACCATCCTTCCTCAATATTTATGCACCGTGCCGTTTAGGCTGGGCATATGCTCCAGAGAAAACCGTCAAGGTATCAAAAATATCAGTTGAGACGTGTATCTGGCCCCTCTATGAATACCAGGATGGAAAATACCGTATTACGGTTAAGCCAAAAGAAAAGAAACCGATTACTGAATTTCTGAGTATGCAGGGCAGGTTCGGACATCTGTTCAAGTGGAAGGATGACCTGCCCATCAGAGAATACCAGGCAGAAGTTGATTTTATCTGGGAACGACTCCTCAAAAGAAGCGAGACATAAGAGCACAAAGAACTGGCAGCAAAAACCAGTACGGTCGCCTCATAGTACATCCGACGACAGCATTATGATCAAAGTCATTATTTTTGACCTCGACGGTACGCTCTATCAGAACTCTGAAATTAGCAACAAGTTTGCCGAAGCCGCGTACCATGCGATTGCGAAACTCAAGAACATATCTGTTGACGAGGCAAAACAGTTGATCGAGCATAAACGCGCGCAGATGAGAAGTACGTACGGCGATCCAGTGCCGTACACACTTACATTGAGGTCAGTCGGTATGTCCACAGAACACTGGCACGAGGAGAACATTGCGTACTTTGATCCGCGCGACTACCTGAAAGAAGATGAGCGATTACTGAACAGCCTGTCTGTATTGAAAAAGCAGTACCGGTTGGCGATTCTCACCAACAACAATAGTGTTCAGACCAACAGAACGCTTGAGGCACTCGGCGTTAAACATCTCTTCGACAAAGTATACACGTACAACACATTCAAATTGCTGAAACCAGACCCTGAATTTGTACGGCGAGCCATACAGGAAATGGATGTACGACCCGAAGAGTGCTGTTTTGTTGGTGATCGCTACAACGTTGATTTAGAGCCGGCGCGAAGACTTAATATGCACGTCTGTGAAGTAAAAGGACCATCTGATATTTATGCACTCGCGCGTGATTTCAGATGTGATTAGGGATTCAGAACAGTCAGCATTTCCCGCGCACGCACTGCATAGATTGAATGTGGCGCGCTGACGACAACCTCTTCAAGAACCTCACGAGCCAGCTCATTATTGTCTGACCGCCAGTAGAGTTCAGCGAGATACAGGTTTGCAGTATGTATGGTGTGGTCAGGGTATTTTTCGTTCAGTTCCCGTAATGTGCCTATGGCAAGTGGTATGTCGTCTTGTTCTTCATAGACCCGTGCCAAATAGTAGAATGCATACGGGGCAGCGCGTGTCGTCAGTAGTCGTTTGAGACTATCCCGTGCTGTTTCGTACTGTTGTGTCTGGAAAAAACACAGTGCACTTCCAAGCCGTTTTAATGCAACCGTATCATCGCGTGTTGTTTCTATGAGGTAGAGCATCTCGAGTGCGTTGTTCGCGTGCTCAGAACGCGGGTAGCGGATTACCGTTCGCAAATATGTCTCCCGTGCCGACAATATGTCGCCAGAAAAGAGATATGTATCACCGAGGAGGAGACCGACCATGACCCGCTCGTTCGACGCGAGACGCGCCTCGTAGAGCTGCAAGAGCTCAAGCGCACTATCGAAGTTCCGGTCATATACATACTCGTTATGCAGTTCGACCACAACCGGCAGTTGTGGTCGCTTGTCGAGCAATGTCTTCAGGCTGTCAATGGTACTGTTTGTGCTGAGAAGAAAGAAAACAGCGAGCAGCATCACTCCTCCTCTAACAAGCGCTTAAAGTATTCCCGTATGTAATACTCGTATTCTTCAGGGTATGTTTCGCGCAATGCCTTCTGCAACAATTCGCGTAATTGATCCCGACCAAGGTCTGATGCCAGCGGTGCGGGACGTTGTTGTACGAACACATCACTGCCTGGTTTGCTTGTTCTCTGTCTGCCGTAACCTTCTTTTCTAATAGACCGCTGCGTATCGAGAAGCTTTGAGAGCACATGCCGTTGTCGTTCAATGAGGTCACGGTCGATCTTATACTGATAGAGCGCTTCTTCTGCTTTTTCCATTTCATCAATGACGTGGTCGAGTATTTCACCGTGCTGTGTTCCACTCTCTGCGCGCAGGCCCTGTAATGCCTCGCGGAGGGCACGTTGTTTCGCAGCAAGCCGCTGCACCTGTGCCTTCTGTCCCGGTGTTAGTCCTGATAGGGGAAGTGGTATGAATCCTGACATTGACTGGTTCAGTGACATTTGTCCCTGTGTGACTTGTGCTAGTTGTTTGAGGAAATTGTCCATGCCTGTTGAGGATGCTCCCTCTGCCACCTTTTCCATGTTTCGGAGCATTTCATAGCATACGACATTGAGATATTTCATTGCCTCGCGCGCATGAAACGGTGCTTGTCCTTGTTCCATATGATTGAGCGCTTTTGCGAGATTTTTGCCCATGTTTGATGTCACATAAAGACTCTTTGTCTGCTGTGCATACAAACTCTCGGCAACCACCTTGGTGGCGTTCATGATCTTTTTTTGCTGTTCTCCATTTTCCGGTCCTGGTGACAGAAAGAGATGTTCCTGTGCTTTTGATATGTCGATGAGCTGATTCATAACCTCAAGAAGGTTCTTACGAAGTTGTGCAGTCCTGCCGCGCGTGAGCTGTTCATACAATCTACTCAGGTCAGCAGCAAGCTGCTCCATGTTGAGCTTTGTTTGAGACATTGACGATGCTGTTGCTGTATTCTGTGCCTGCTGTGCCAGTTCCTCGAGCATCTGCTTGATACTTTCCTCTAATCCTTCTGAACCAGCCAGTTCTTCCAGCGCCTGTGCGAGCTCTTCGATATCCTGCTGTAATGATGCCACATCATCGGTGAGGTCGAGTTCTTGGTCTTGTGATAGTTCGTCTATTTCTTCAGCCTGTTCACTTAATTCCTGTGCCTCCTGTGCGAGTTCACCGAGCCTTTGTTCCTGTTGATATCTGCGGAGCAACTCCAATGTTCGCTCGAGCATCTTGGCGAGGTCTTCTTGATGTTGTTTTAGATTCTCGAGTGCATTCTGAATATCTTGTGGTTTCTTTTCAAGGGCGGTCTGTAATTGTTCGAGTGCATGACGCAATTCATCCGGTGCGATTTCTTGCATGATCTCGGTTATCTCATGGAGCCGCTCGAGTGATTCCTGGTCAAGAACAATGCCTTCGTTCAGTTTCTCGATTGTCTCTTCGAGTTCTGCGCGCCACTCATCGACCTTATCCAATAGCTCTTGTTCATTATTGATGATTTCTCTCAATTTTTCTTCGTCTGCCCACTGTACGCTCCGCTCCTTCATGATCTTTTCGCGAATGCGGGTCATTTCTTCGATTTCCTCTGCGTGCATTGATTGGATGTCTTTCAGATCTTCCGCTATATGCTGTTCTTGTTCGCTGATTTCTTGGTATATTTCTTCCATAGTGGGGAAGTATATGTGGTATGTTCTGCTCTTTGCAGTGTGCCCGGCATTATCAGTTACTTTCGCATAGTAGGAGAGTTCATCTCCAGGCAACAATCCGAGTTCTGACAGATCCCATATGAAAGAGAGCGTATCTTCAAGCGCACCTCTTCGCACAGCCAGGGTACGTGTGATTTCCGACTCGAATGTGTGGTGAAACGTACCGCGTGCTAACCCATAATCATCACTACACCGTATGCCGATTCCGAGTCTCATATTACTCGGTACATTGATATTGTAGCCAGGATAGAAGATATCAACAAGTGGTACCAGATCTGGAATTGCATAGATAACTATTTGCTCTTTGTGCTCTGATTGTGATGCAAGATACAGTGTCGCAGTGCCACTTTCTTTGATCGAGAATTCTCCAGAGAACCGTTTGCCATCGCACACGAGATCAATCGTGTCCTCCAAAATGAACTGCGATGACACAAGAGGTTGCGCTGCCCTTCCGTGGATTGTGACCCTCGTTCCTGATGGTGCGATAAGCTGCCTACCAGTCTTTGTTTCATTTGCTATCCGTGTGTGCGCAGGGTAGATAAGGTCAAATGATAATGCCTCGATGTGCAGCGGTTCAAGTGGTGTTAGCCGGTGCTCAGCTGTTGTCCGACCAAGAAAACGGAAGGCATAGCTCATTGCTCTGTTTACTTTTAATGTCTTGGCTGCCGTGCCCTCATGAACCGCTACTTTCTCTTTTGTTCCGATGCTGTCTTGTGTTATAAGAAGTTCAACGGCATGCGGAACGTAAACACCATTCAAATGAAGCGCGATGCGCACGTCCGTGCCCTCGAGGTAATGCTCCGCATGTGGTTCAACTGAATAGTATATCGTATGGTTCAGTGCGTACCAGAAACGTGTTGGCCAAAGCGCGGGATACAGGAGGCTCACACAAACACTGAGCAGCATAATGAACAGAGCATTGTGCAGCGGCTTGTAGTTCATGTGTTTGTTGAAATCGATGGTTTTGAGGTGTGCAGCTGCATTGTCAATATATGAGTCGATCAATTCACGCGAATAGTTCTCCTTGCTCTTCTGCGGGATATCTGCAAGTTGTATGCTGTTGATCAGTTCGCCCCGCAGCGTGAGTTTCTCTTCGAGTCTGCGTGCTCGCTCAACGAGAGATATCGGTCGGAATAGCAGCAACGGTATGATTCCGAGCAGGCCGTACAAAGGCGACTTGAGAAGAAAAAGCGCAATGATTGTCGCAATTACGACCGTGGCAAGCGTGAACACAACAAGCGCTGTTAATTCGGTGATGCGTTGTTTGAAATCGAACCGTTTGAGTTTTGTTGTAATGATATCTATGTTTGTCATACAATTCTATTGTGTGAGGCTGTATACGACAATGTTGATACCCATCTGGAGTGCTGCTTCTCGTTTTTCCGGAGGGTCATTGTGTACGTCGGGGTCTTCCCAGCCATCACCAAGATCGCATTCATATGTATAGAAAACAATGAGCCGATTATCATAGAATATGCCAAGACCTTGTGGTGGTTTGCCTTCATGCTCATGGATTTTGGGTAATCCGTCAGTAAAATTGTAGAATGAATTGTAAATCGGATGGTCAAATGGTAACTCAATGAGCGGTGAGTCGGGAAACACTTTTTTCATCTCTCTGCGAAAAGAACTATCCATGCCGTAGTTGTCATCGGCATGTAAAAAACCGCCTCCGGCAAAGTAATTTCTTAGGATTATAACTTCTTCATCTGTGAAACGGACATTGCCATGTCCGGTCATATAGAGATAGGGAAAATTGAAAAGCTCAGGGTCGGTAATCTCAACTGTTGCCTCACGTGGTGCTGCTCTAATTGTCGTGCGTTCATTTATTGCGACAAGCAGATTCGGTAAGGAGGAGGGATCTGCATACCAATCTCCACCGCCAGCATACTTGAGTCGAGCAACGGTGAAGTCATACTGACCGAATAATAACGGTATGAGCAAGAGAACATGCATCAGTAAATTATAAGGTGAGTACGAACAAAGTCAAGATGACTTTGTCGAAACACTAAACTCTAAACCCCAAACTTCATAACACAGATTACACTGAAATCCCGCAGAGACCGCAGAATACCTCTGTTTTCGACAAAGCTCGCTTGTCCCGTAAGATATGAGGGGAACAATACAAGTGATTTACTCTTCGAGTGAACGGACTTGTCTCGAGCGGAAGCGAGAGAGTGAATCGAGAAGCTGGAGATTCATCGTACTGGTGACTCGTATCTCGTATTCGTATGGTAACGATTACGACCGACGATATACGAGTACGAAATCCAGCTTCCAAACCTTAACCCCGTTAGAAGCTGAACTCGAAGTCATAGATCGGAATAGGTAGGGGGATTTTGTTGCCCAAAAAGAATGATTAGTTTCTCCGGTGCTTCTAACGGGGCTAACCTCCGCCTGGGGCGGACAAGCATCTTCCATACTTACCAGATCTTCTGATATCCTGATGACCACTACCTGATGTCCTGATATCCTGGTCATCTATTCTGTATCTTGCATCTTGTATCCCGTATCCCGAATCTTGACTTCAATCAGGATATGAGTATAATGAAGTTTAGCATGAAGACAATCATGGAGGAGTCAGAGATTCGAAGGGCACTGACTCGAATTGTCCATGAAATCATAGAAAAAAACAAGGGAACACAGAATGTAGCCCTCATTGGCATAAAGCGTCGTGGTGACCACATAGCCCGCAGAATTGCCCAGCGTATCGAGAAAGGCGAAGGAACAAAGGTACTCATTGGTGCCCTTGACATCACATTGTACAGGGACGATTTGCAGCTTGTTGCCGAAACGCCAATTCTTGAAGGAACCGATATCCCCTTTGATATCACCAAAAAAACGGTCATATTAGTTGATGATGTGCTGTATACAGGCCGTACCATACGCGCCGCGATTGAGGAATTACTCGATTTTGGCCGGCCAAAAGTAATCCAACTTGCCGTACTCGTTGACCGTGGTCATCGCGAGTTGCCAATTCAGGCAGACTTTGTTGGCAAGACCGTCCCAACGGCAAAGAGTGAGATTGTTGATGTTTATATAAAAGAGCTTGACGGTGTTGACCGCGTTCTCATTCTCCACCGCCGAAAGACACGAGGAAAAAGAAAAGCAAAAAAGCTTCCTGCTGAGCAGTTGACCATGCCGGATATCGATAAGGAATCATGAGCAGAAAAGACTTGATAGGCATTGAAACACTCACGTCCGCTGAAATAGTTCAGTACTTTGACCTTGCAAAAACATTCACTGAGGTGCTTGAGCGACCTATCCCTATTGTGCCGTCACTGCGAGGCAAGACAATACTCACCCTCTTTTTTGAACCATCGACAAGAACTCAGATATCGTTCAGTATTGCGGCAAAACGATTGTCTGCGGATGTTGTGAGCTTCTCGCGTGCGACATCAAGCACCGAGAAAGGCGAGACAATGCTCGATACAGCAAAAAATATCGAGGCGATGAAAGTCGATGGCGTTGTTATACGGCATGAAGCCCCTGGTGCCGCAAAGTATCTTGCAGAACGCCTGGATTCATTTGTTATCAATGCCGGTGATGGCTGGCATGAACACCCGACCCAGGCACTACTCGATATGTACACGATGCGACAACATTTCGAGCATTTCGAGAAGTTGAACGTTTTAATCATTGGTGATATTGCACACTCCCGTGTTGCCCGTTCCAATATATTCGGTCTCACGAAACTCGGCGCCCGCGTTGCCGTCTGTGCACCACCGACACTGATACCGCTCGATATTGACCAGCTCGGTGTTGATGTGTACTACAATCTTGATGACATCATC